>CAZQJU010000032.1:0-4453 GCA_964593185.1 uncultured Roseivirgaceae bacterium | reverse complement strand
ATCGATTTAATAATATGGTAAACTGCTTTATTCACTTACAATCCATAAATTTAAATTATGAGAAAACTTTACTTTACCATTTTAATTACCCTTGCCTTTTTGTCTCATTCTCAGCAGGGTGATTTCCTTCTCACAGAGCACTTTCCCAACCAATCTAATATAGACAACACCAATTTTGAAATCATCAACGACAACCTTGGAAGATTATGTGTGGCAAACAGATCTGGAGTATTAAAATATGATGGCGAAGCCTGGGATTACTACAAGACCCCTTCCGCAGCACTTTCCATCGCCGTGGATGCATCCAACATCGTCTACGTGGGTTGCATAGGATCTGTAGGAATGATCGATTTCAAGGAAAGAAGCATTGTCTACCAACCCATCCTCGAAGGTGATACCATTCAAGAGCTGTTCCTTGAAACACACTACATCAATAATAGGGTGATCTTCATGGGAAACGAGCGACTCATTGTCTATGACACCGAAACAAAAGAAACGACCATACACAAGGATTTTTTCCTCAACATTTATGAATTAGACGGGGAAGTCTTCGTTAACAATGCGAACTACGAAACTTTTCTCGTTGGTCAATCCTTGAAAAAGGTTTCGCAGGATAAGCAAGTGTCCTACGCACACAATCGGGAAGGAAATCCTTCTATGGTCATAGACTTCAACAACAAACTGTATTCCTATGGTGATTACAAGTTTTCAGAAATACCCCAGAACAAGATCATTGAAGAACGTGGATATGAAATACAGGAAGTAAAGTGGATCAATGATTCACTCTTTGTTTGCTCCACGTTCGAAAGCGGTCTACTTTTCTTCAACACGAAGCAACCTGAGTACCTTGAAGTGACCAATTATCACTCTGGCCTACCAGATAATCAAGTTTACACACTGCATTCCGATGATAACTGTGGCGTTTGGGCGGCCCATCAGTTTGGAATTACGCAGATATCTCCTTTGTTTCCGGCTTATAGCTATTCGCACTATCCAGGCATCAATGGTAGTTTGACGGGAACCAACACGTACAGAGATCGACTTTGGGTTACGAGTAGTCTAGGACTGTACTACTTCGATCAGGACACCCTCTTCGAAACAAAAGTGTACTATGAAGTAGTGCCGGTCAAAAAATCCAGTAGATCCGCACCCAAGAAGGTCCAAAAATCGGAAGGGCCAAAAAAGACGGTAGCTAAAAGCAATAAATCGGAAAAGAAAAAGAAACCAATCGTTAAACGGCTGTTTGGAAAGAAAAAACGAGCTACTGAGTCTGCCGAAACAGCAGACAATCAACCTGAAGTAGCCAAGAAAGAAAAGAAAGGATTATTCAAATCCATTGCAAGAGCATTCGATGGGAAAGATGAGGTTGAAAAAGTAACGGGTAAGTTGGCCAGCAATACCAAGTACATTCGCAAGACCAGAAAAATACCGATCGATATAAAGTTTGGTTTTAAGAAGGTTGAAGGGACAAATGGCAAGTTCTTAGACGTGATCCCTTACCAGGATAAGCTGCTAGGCATCAGTAACGCAGGTGTGTACGAAATCAACGGGAACAGCGCTGAGATCATCATTGAAGAAGATATCGAGTCCTTCACAGTAAATGACTTGGATCAGCTGGTTTTGAGTACAAGCTATCTCGCAGTTAAATGCTACAAACTAATCGATGACATATGGGTCGAGCAAATCAGCCAGCCAACAGGAGATATTATTGTTGGCTTGGAAGGTGGAAAAGATGGTACATTATGGCTAGCTGGCGCAAATACGCTCTACAAATCGGAGTTGACCGATTCTACCTTCTTCCTTTTAGATAGCTATGAACTAAATAACGCCTATCTGGATCAAGTCAACTTATTTGAGATGAATGGGAAAACCTACTTCATTAACTCTCAAGGATATTATTATTACGAAGAGTCGACAAACAGTATTCAGGAGGACACCAAACTAAGTAAAGATCTTGGTATCCCCATGCATCATGTTTTTGATAAAAGTGGTGATGCAGTTTGGGTGTTCACCGGCAAGGTATGGCATAAGATCAACGCAAATGGCACCGTCGTTCCGTTTGAATATCTTGGACTATTCCCAGACCTTCGAAGTATTAAGTCCAGTGCGACATCAGATCAAATTTGGATTGTCACCAATGACAATGACATACTTAAGTATGATCCCAGCCAAAACAATAATCTTGGGCTCTACAATTTCTTCATTCGCAAGGTCTCAAACGAAAAAGGGGATATTAATCAGCGTGAAAGATTCGTGCTCAACTATGATGAAAACTTCCTAAGCATTCAACTTTCTAAACCTGACTTTCTTGGCCTGCTTAATCCAGAGTTTCAATACAAACTGAATGGCTTAAACGCAGAGTGGTCGGAGTGGACTAAAAGCAAAACCATTGACTTTAGCTTTCTACCTGAGGGTAGCTATGAGCTTTTGGTCCGGTCCAGAGATACCTTTGGTAGAGAAGAACAAAGCAGTGTGCTTTCCTTTCGGGTAAAGCCTCCCTATTGGCAAACACCATGGTTCTACGCCATCCAAATGATCTTCTTTGGAGCATTGGTATTGCTGTCTACCCGACTGAATCAAGACAATTCCAAAAATCGATTTGTAAGTGGTGCCTTGACGATCTTGACACTGGTCTTAATTATTGAATTTTTGCAGAGCGCCATTTCTTCCTACTTCACGTTCAAGAGCACTCCAGTAATTGAATTCTTAATTGACGCCATCATTGCGTTCATGATTTTCCCACTTGAGAAGATCTTGCGAGAACTCATGACCAAGGGAAAATTGAAAGTTGGGATTAGAAGGAAGGAGGCCGCTACTCACTAAGACGTTCGCCGCTCCCGAATAGCCAATTTCCTGGTGCATCGGGATCATCACTGCGAAAGAACTCCTTAACTGCCGTGATCAACTCTCCACGGCTGATGAGACCATCTTTGTTCCGATCGATTTTTCGGAATGCCTTGGCAGCAAACCTGACCTCAATGCGATAGGCCACAAAAAGGTCAATGAATTCGTCAAGGTCAATGTATCCATCCTTATCAGCATCAAAGTTATCGAAGAGCCCTCCCACGTAGTTTTCGACATATGCGCCGAAAATGGTCTCATCCCCTCCTACGATGCGCTCTTCTGCAAAATGGATCCAATGTTCCCAATTTGCACGACCTTTCGCCTCGTCATTTACAAACAAGTCAAAGGCCATCCAACCTTCCTCAAAGCTCTTTACAATTTCCAGGTACTTCGAATCTTCTTCTTTGATTCCCCAAAGGATGCAGAGATTCTGAGCTATCGCAGTGAAGTCTGCTTTTTCTATGATCCCATTTCGATCGTAATCCAGAATGTAGAAAAACTTCTCGAGTTTATTGGAAAGAAGTTGTGACAGCATCGGCAGAATTTTACTTAAATATACATTATTCATTTTTACTAAATATCACATGGAAATTAGGTTCACGAGTGTAAGCAAGGCCTTAAATTTGGATTCTATTCAATTAAAACGACATGCCCTCTCAAGCAATCATTATTTCAATTGGTGATGAAATTCTCTTCGGACAGACACTGGACACCAACGCCCACTGGATCAGTGGTAAGCTCGATTCGTTGGGGATTCAAGTCGCACGACGCATAACCATTGGCGATCGGAAAGAAGAAATTCTTGAAACGCTAGAAAAAGCTGAAGAAGTCGCAGACATCATCTTGATTACGGGTGGCCTGGGACCTACCAGTGACGATCTTACCAAGCCCTGTCTTGTAGAATACTTTGATACCACGCTGGTTCGACATGAAGAGGTCATAGAACACATTGAGACCTTGTTTGCTGCACGAGGTCGAACCATGACTGAACTCAACAAAGCACAAGCAGATATTCCAGCCAATGCTGAGGTAGTCAAAAATCCCCTCGGTACCGCACCGGGTATGCTGTTCGAACGAAACGGAAAAGTGATGGTATCAATGCCTGGTGTGCCATACGAAATGAGAAGAATGATGAATGAGACGATTCTACCCAAGATTAAAGAAAAGTATGTGCAAGGTGGATTACTTCATCGTCTCATCAGAACCATCGGGATTCCAGAATCTAAACTGGCAAGCCTCATCCAGGAGTGGGAAGCACAATTACCTCATGATATCAAACTCGCCTATCTTCCTACCATGGGTACTGTTAAACTTCGTTTGACCGGAAAAGCAACAGCTGAACAGAAAATGCGTGCCGCAATACAGACGGAAATTGATAAGGTTCTACCTATCATTGAGAAGTACGTCTATGGGTTTGATGATGAAGAAATTGAAGAAGCCATTGGTCGCATGCTCAAAGAACGTGGGATTACACTTTCCATTGCAGAGAGCTGCACCGGTGGGTATTTTGCGCACAAAATCACCTCGGTGTCTGGAAGTTCTTCCTGGTTCCAAGGCGGAATGATTCCCTACAGCAACGAACTGAAGCATCAACAACTTGAGGTCCCAT
>CAZQJU010000031.1:0-36554 GCA_964593185.1 uncultured Roseivirgaceae bacterium | reverse complement strand
AAAACCCTGACTCAAAATCTGAATCAGGGTTTCCAATAGTGGGCGCTGAGGGATTCGAACCCCCGACCCCCTCGGTGTAAACGAGGTGCTCTGAACCAACTGAGCTAAGCGCCCCTTGTAAAAGGACTGCAAATTTAGTTTGCTTTAGCAACTCTGCAAGTGCTACCTAAAAATAATTTAATCTAAAGCTTCACGCAAGTACAAATTGAAGGGGTGCAGGGTTCTGTAGGCTTCTACGACTTCATCAACAAAGCGATCGCTAACTACTTCCGCATCGCTAACTTCATGCATGTATACATAGTGCTTCAATTGCAAAAGATCCAAATCAGGGTGATGCTTGGGATATCCCTTGGGCGCCGTTTTGAGTCGGTCCGTGCTGTAGGGTTCATGGTAAATTTTGACAAAATCCTTATCGCTGATGATACTTCTTAACTTCTGTCCATTGTAGTCGATTTCTTGTCTCACTTTAGCCAAGACCTCACTTGGAGGCTGGTAAAGTCCTCCTCCAATGAAATTGTTTGCCGGTTGAAGATGCAAGTAATATCCGGGGTTACCTGAATTTCTACCGCCACCAACGATAGCTGCCCCGAAGTTTACTTTGTAGGGATCCTTGTTCTTACTAAATCGAATATCCCGATTGATTCTAAAAAGTGCTTTCTTCGGTTCTATGGTTGACAGGGAAGGATCAAAAGCTGACGCTTTTTCGACAACTTGGGTGACCAACTCAATAACATATTGTTTCGCTTCCAAGTAGCGTTTTTTATTGTCATCCATCCAATCCTTGTGATTGTTGTCCGCAAGATCCTGCAAAAAATCAAGTGTGAACTGTAAATCCATTAGTGTATGCTGTTTAAAATCGTCTCTAGTTTGATCGAACGAGAGGCTTTTAAAAGGACAGTAGTGCTCCTAAAATCGATGTCTTTCAAGTAAGCTTCCAGATCTTTCTTCGTGGTGAAGTGATTTACAGGATCTGCAACCTTTCCAATTTTATTTCCCACTGTCAAAATCTGGTCAATCTCTAGGTCTACCGCGTGATTGATGATTTCAACGTGAGCATGATCCGAATTCTCCAGTTCGTTCATATCACCAAGAATGGCCACTTTTTTTCCCTGATGGTCAGCAAGGCTATCCAAGGCTACTTTCATGGAGTCGGGATTGGCGTTGTATGCGTCAAGAATTATGGTAGTGGACCCTCTCTGAATTATTTCCGATCGCGCATTGTCGGGCCTGTAGGCTTCAATCGCTTGAAGCATCTTATCCCGTTCTACTTCAAAAAAACTACCAACGGCAATCGCGGCGGCAACATTGCTGAAGTTGTAAGCCCCCACCAGGCTGGTCGCCAGGACATCCTCTACTACGCGTACTTTTAAGAAAGGAGTTGCCTCAATTGGTTCCAAACCTTCCTTAGGGTATATCATCGGGTCTGCAAATCTTTTTGACATGTTTGCCAACACTCGATCACCTACATTGATGAATGGTTTTCCACCCGTTTTTCGAAGAAAATCAAATAGTTCACTCTTCCCTCTTATTACTCCCTCTATACCGCCAAAAGTCTCTGTGTGTGCTCTTCCTATGTTGGTAATCAACCCATGTGTTGGTTTGGCTACTTCACAATAACTGGCAATTTCTCCCACATGGTTGGCTCCCATTTCAATAATGGCGATCTCGGCATCTTCTTTCATTTCCAAAATCGTCAGTGGGACCCCAATATGATTATTGAAATTTCCCTTTGTGGCATGCACCTTATACTTCTCTGCCAAAACCTTCGTGATGAGCTCCTTCGTAGTGGTCTTCCCATTTGATCCGGTAATGCCCAAGACCGGACCCTTAAAATGATGTCGGTGTAAACTTGCTAGGTCTTGCAGCGCATGAATTCCATTTTCGACCAAAACAGTTCTTCCTTCTACTCCATATGCCGCATCATCAATGACAGCAAACGAAGCCCCTTTATCCAGGGCCTCCTGAGCGAAGGTGTTGCCGTTGAAATTTGGTCCGCTGATTGCGAAAAAGAGTTGATCTTCCTTGATCGTTCGGGTATCGATGGAGACCCCCTTACTTTTTAGAAACTTTGAATACAAAGCGTCAAGTTTATCTGCCATATCTACAAAAGTATCTCAAGACAGATTTGCATAAAGCTATATTTACGAAATGAATATCAAAGGCCTACGATTTCTGGCATATGCTGGAATTGTTCTGACATTGATTTTGAGTATATGGTATACCCTCAGAACTTTTCGGGATGGGAATCCAAAATGGATTTATCTGATCATGGCGTTTAGTATTGCTATATTACTAAGCTACAATCTGATCAGGCCTGGAAGGCAAAAAGATTAGTTTATTGCTTCACAAATTTTAAGGTGGTAAGGCCAAGGGTCGAATTCAGTGTCAACACGTACGTGCCACAGCTCAGTATTGGGACTTGCTTATTCAAGTCATGCAACAGAGAAGCTACTTCTCCCTGATCGTTAAACAAGATTCTGCCAAGCTGATCTGTAAGCCGCATCGAAGCATGCTGATCAACCAAGCCCGCAAGGGCAATGGATGTAGTAACTGGATTAGGATATATGCCTACCTTCTTTTCAAGAACAGTAAGGACGACCTCTTCCTTCTCAAATCCCGTTCCATCCAAGTTAACCTCCAAAATCACACCTGTAGATTCAATGGAGATATTTTCCGTTTTGACTCCAGCTGTAGTGGGTGCGAACCTGACGAATATCTCTGTAAATGGGAGCGTCCCATCGGTTGCTGAAAGTACCAAGGAAGCATCGAAGTTTCCTATTTCAAGTAAAGAAACCTGAAACTCTTCTGGAGCCGAGATCAACACGTCATCGGTTAAAAAGTCACCCTCAATAAAGAAGGACGAGGTTGAGGATACTTGACCTATCTCTGTATCGCTAAACGAAATCTCCGAGGCACTGACTACAATGACTGGATCTGGTTGTAGGATCTCCGCCAATAGGTCAACTGACTGGACAAGATCAAGCGACCTAATCGTAATTGATCCACTTTTTACTCCGGACGTTTCCGGTGCAACTCGAACGATAAATTCAGTGCTATCAAGCTTGCCATTTGTAACTGGAAATACAAGTGTCCGAACGAAGTCACCATCTATACCTTCAGCAATTTCAAAATCTCCAGAGACTTCTACCGTGATATCCGCCTCAAGATTCGACGCTTGAATTAGCAAAACAGCGGGTTGAATTTCATTTCCCAGTTCAGTCACTCCAAATGAGATGGAATTCTTATCTACTGTGATGATCGGAATTGATGGATCTACTCCAATACCACTTAGTGTAATAGACTGCGAAACTCCGGAAGAACTTAGCGTAAGTATCTCCTCTGCAGTTCCTGATACCGATGGAGAAAATCGCACAAAAATCTTCCGGTTTTCGATAGCTCCATTTGTTAATGCAATGCTCACAGAACTTTGATAGGCTGTGCTATCATCTAAGGAGATTTCAAAATCTCCGGTAGCAACAACCTGAACTTCTTCAGACAGGCCTGAAGCACTAACCATAAGCACTTGAGGTGCAGAAAAAGAATCGATATCTGTTTCGTTGAATTGGAAGGCACTTTTATCCGTGACTATCTCGGGTGTTGGAGGTTCTATTCCTATTCCAAATAAATGTAGTTCTTCTTCGATGCCAGAAGATTGCAAGGTGATTGCTTCATCGATCTCTCCAGTGGAGGAAGGAGAAAACAATACATAAATCTCCGTGGAGTTTATGATCCCATCCACCTGGCTAAGTTGCAATGTGGTACCAAAAGTCCCTGTAGCACTAGTTGATAATGAAAAGTCTCCTTGGGTTTCCAGACTTAAATTCTCTACTAATCCTGTAGCACCTACCTGAAATGATTTCACTACTTCAGTATTCAACTGTAGCTCTCCGAAGGATATAGAATCCACTTCCAGCATTACCGTCGCCTCAATTGTTTGCACGGCAGTCCCCAGCAATGCAATGGATTGGGAAAATCCGGAGGATGCTGCTACAATTTCACCTGCTAAAGTTCCAAGACTATCCGGATTGAAACGTACATACACGATTGTACTATCTATTGTTCCATCTACGGTTGGAATCACCAGCTCCTTGGTAAATGATGAAGTATCAGATGTGGCTAGTTCAAAATCTCCTGACACCTTCAATGCTAAATCTTCAACGAGCCCCAGCGCTTCTACGGAAAGTATCTGGACAGCAGTTGAATCGATACTTAGCTCTTCAAAAATGATAGAATCGCTACTGAAAATGATTCCTGCGTCTACACTCCTGGTTGAACCCTTTAGCAAAATTTCCTGATTGACACCGCAGGAAGAGATCGCAAGAACCCCCTCTTGGTCGTCGTTGCTTGTTGGAGCAAATTGAATAAAAATAGAAATGGAGGAAATCGTGCCTTCTTCTGGATCCAGCGTTAGGTTGTCAGTATATCCAGATCCTTGCGCTAGCGAAATTTTAAAATCGCCACTTTTCACCTGCAATTCCAAAGAGGTCGTAAGTTCGCTTGCATCGAGTGAAAAGGTCTTGATTGATTCTTCCCCAAGAGTAACGGTATCGAACTGTATGATGTCCTGATCAATCGTAATGGCCGGAACCAAAAACGGATCAATTTCTCCTTCGAAAAAGGGAAGTATTTGAACCTCATCTCCAAATCTTGTCAAAATCCCTGCCAGGTTGAAATCACTGCATGGAACCGGTGAACCATCATAAAATGAAGCATTCTCAATTCTTACCTCTAAAGAAGCGGATCCAACCTGGACTGCAATAACTGTGGTGCTATCCGTGGCTTCTTCAGGCCAATTGGAATCATCTAGGATGCCTACACTGTCAATAACTACACGACTCCCGAGAACTGGGCTGGAGATTTGTAAGTCACTTTCGTTGATTTTCTGATAATCAGGTAACGAATTACTATTAATTGACTCAAGTAGACTTACGCTTAGTTCAACTTGCCCACTACGGTCGCTTCTAGTCCCTGTGATCAGGACCGAATCTCCCTGCGTAGTGGTGCAGTCTCCGCCTCCGTAATTTGCCAATAGCCCCCCACTACTATCTTGAACGAAGAACTGGACATTTTCTAAATTCCCAAACTCCGGGGTTGTCACGATCGCTTTAACTGTAAATTCTTCACCATTCACTCCATTGTAGACATCTGAAATGAGGTCTGATGACTGACCGGCGACGAACAGAGTCAGTAGAAATAAGGTACAAAAAGCAAAAAATTTTAGCATGACAAGGTGTTCATTAGCACAAATGTGCGAGATGAGTACCAATCGAACACTTCCTTTTGGATCAATGTCTCATTAATCCTGATTAAATAGGGTCCTTGTTGCGATGCTTCTGCCAAGCGTGACTTCATCGGCGAACTCCAACTCACTCCCTACGGGTATGCCACGAGCGATGGTGGTGACTTTGACATCGTACGCTTTGAGTAGTTTGGTTATGTAAAATGAGGTGGTATCGCCTTCCATTGTGGCACTTAGCGCCAGAATAATTTCCTTAATTTCTTCATCACCTTGTATTCGCTTGATAAGGGTTTCAATGTTTACATCCTCAGGGCCAATTCCATCCATCGGCGAGATTCGACCTCCAAGGACATGAAACATCCCCGTGTATTGGCCTGTGTTTCGAATGGCAAGTACATCCGGCGTATCTTCCACAACGCAGATGACACTTAAATCTGTATACGCAGTGCGGCAACTACATGCTTCGTCTTGTGCGATAATATGGCAGGTAGAACAGTACTTTATGTTTTCTCGAAGATCTTTCAATGAATCGGAAAGGTCACCAGTGAAACTCATGGGCTGTTTGAGCATGTGGAGTACTAACCTTAATGCCGTTTTCTTTCCTATGCCCGGCAGCTTGGAAATTTCGTCAACCGCCCGCTCTACCAGAGGTGAGGGATACTCCATTAAACAATGGCCGCTTTGATGCCTGCCGAAGAAATTCCTTCTCTCATCGGCTTAAGCTCCTCATAGTCACCTTTTTTGACAGCACATTTTCCTTTGTAGTGTATTAAGTATGTGCACTGTTCAGCCTGGTGGACTTCGTGCTTACATACCTTAATCAAGGTATTTATAACATGTTCGAATGTATTGAAGTCATCATTGTATACCATTAGATCTCTAATGTTTTCCTCACCAACATCTTCCAGTACTGCGATGTCTTCTTTTATATCGAAATCAATACTCATAGTGCACTTTTCCACAAAATTAAGCATTGCACAAAAAAGTGTGAACCAGACTTTCATTATTCTACATGAATTGCAGGCGCGAAAGCAAAGCAACCTGGGGCTTCACGGTAATCGTGTCAATTTGTAATTTACGCGTAGAAACCAAACGGATTGTCCATGTCCTACCTTGCAGCGATTGTAATTCTTGGCTATTTTGTTCTTTTGATTGCCATCTCCTTCCTCACATCCAGAGATGCCACCGCCACAGATTTTTACACTGCAGATAGGTCTTCGAAATGGTATTTGGTAGCTTTTGGAATGATAGGTGCCTCACTTTCTGGGGTCACATTTATCAGCGTGCCAGGCGAAGTGGCTAACTCCAATTTCTATTACTTCCAGGTAGTGCTTGGCTACTTGATGGGCTATTGGGTAATCGCGAAAGTACTCCTACCACTTTACTATAAGCACAACCTTGTTTCGATCTATACTTACCTCGAAAAACGGTTTGGATTTTGGTCTTATAAATCAGGGGCGTTTTTCTTCCTGGTCAGTAGAATTATTGGCGCCAGTTTTCGTCTTTTCTTAGTGGCAAGTGTGCTCCAGATCGCGTTCTTCGACCCATTGGGGTTACCGTTTTGGGCTGCGGTGTTAACCACCATTGTGCTGATCTGGTTATACACGTTTCGGGGAGGTATAAAAACCATTGTCTGGACGGACACCTTGCAAACTTCATTTATGCTACTGGCCGTCATTGTCAGTATACTATTCATTAAAGACCAACTTTCATGGAGCTGGACCGAACTTTCCACCCAGCTATTTCAAGATTCACGATCAACAATCTTTAATTGGGAGTGGCAAAGCGGGAGAAATTTCTTCAAGCAATTCTTTAGTGGGGCCTTTATCGCCATCGTCATGACCGGATTGGATCAGGACATGATGCAAAAAAATCTGACATGCAGGAATCTTGGTGAGGCACAAAAGAACATTTTTTGGTTTTGTGTTGTCCTGGTAATTGTCAACTTCCTATTCCTAAGTCTCGGCGTACTTCTGTATCAATTTGCCGAAATAAGCCAACTGACAATTCCAGATCGATCTGACAATCTCTTCCCGTTTCTTGCCGTCAATCACTTCTCAACTTTTGGTACTGTAACCTTTTTGCTGGGGATAACCGCTGCAGCCTACTCTAGTGCAGACTCCGCGCTGACGGCATTGACCACATCTTTCTGTATCGATTTTCTTGGCTTCAAGCGAGAGAATTTCCAGGAAAAAAAGAGGCTGAGGATCAATGTGCACCTAGGCTTTTCTCTTGTGCTATTTTTTACAATTTTAATCTTTCAAGCCATCAACGATCAAAGTGTCATCAACTCCATTTTCATCGCAGCGGGGTATACGTATGGCCCATTGTTAGGCCTGTTTGCATTTGGGATTTTCACGAAGTGGGAAGTCAAGGATAACTATGTACCATGGATTGCGCTTGCTTCTCCTCTTTTGAGTTACCTCATCAACCTTAACTCTGAAAAACTATTGGGTGGCTATCAATTCGGGTTTGAAATTTTGATTTTGAATGGAGCGCTGATGTTTCTAGGATTGTTTATCGTGAAGAAAAGCTAATCGAGTCCCAATTCGATCATTGGGTCCCAAAAAACATGCTCAAAATCTACCACCTGATCATTCTTGACCTGAATACCTTCGCCTTTCAAAAGCTCTTGCATCATGGTGGGAGTTGAGAAATGGTTCTTTCCAGTCAATACGCCTATCCTGTTCACTACCCGATGAGCAGGCACTCCATGGAGAGTTATGGCGCCGTTCATTGCCCAGCCTACAACCCTGGCAGATCGCCTTACACCTAAGTAATTTGCAATTGCACCGTAGGAAGTCACTCGACCTTCCGGAATGAGCTTGGCCACTTCATATACATTTTGGAAGAAACTCTCCTTGTCCATTAATCGAGCCTTTTGACAAAGCAATCCTCCAGGATATAGAATAAATGGAGAGGATTGTCTTTGTTCAATCGCAGCTTTCCTGTTACCCTTACCCGCTCATCTGTAAAACGAAATGCTCCCTCCGTATACACCTCGACCACCGTCTCGGGACCAGCACCACCGCAGAAAAAGCACGATTGAAAGGGAAATCTGGAAAGCACAAAATACTCTTGATTACCACCCTGTTCGAGTGGGATGATGAATCCTTCAAGGGTGACCATGTTTCCTTCCTGCATAATCAGTTGAGACGAAAAATTGGGCCGATCAATTTCAGCTCCCATGAAATCATCAAATCCTCTTTCAATTTCAACAGAGGATAGTAATTCCCATCCGGACAGCTGCCAAGAAAATAAAACAAATACAAAAAGCGTCTTCACTCGTGTAACTTTTGGTAAACCAAATCTATCTAAAAAACGTGTACCACAAGGGTTAGTTTGGAAGGAGGTAAATTCCTTACCTTAGCCACGGAAAAGATTAAGTATGAGTATCATTTCAACATCAGAAATTTCAAGAAAATACGTCATGGGTAGTGAGGTCATTATGGCCTTAAAATCCATTTCAATCAATATTGACCAAGGAGAGTATGTCGCTTTCATGGGTCCATCGGGCTCAGGAAAGTCTACACTGATGAACATCATAGGCTGTCTTGATACCCCCACGGACGGGACGTATATCCTTAATGAAAACGATGTAAGTGACTTGACAGAGAACGAACTGGCCGAAATCCGGAACAAGGAGATCGGTTTTGTGTTTCAGACGTTCAATCTTTTACCCCGTGCATCTGCACTAGAAAACGTGGCACTGCCATTGATCTACGCGGGATATGGTTCTGCTGATCGGGAAGAAAAAGCAATGATCGCATTGTCTGGTGTAGGTCTAGGAGATCGAGCGCACCACCGGCCCAATGAACTTTCAGGGGGTCAGCGCCAACGGGTGGCCATTGCAAGAGCGTTGGTAAACGATCCTAGTATCATTCTAGCCGATGAACCTACCGGAAACCTTGATTCGAAAACATCCTATGATATTATGGATCTTTTCCAAGAACTACATGACAAGGGCAACACCATTATTATGGTGACTCACGAGGAAGACATTGCAGAGTACTCGCATCGGATCATTCGTCTTCGAGATGGACTCATTGAAACGGACGAAATCAATAAAAATGTGAGATCCACCATACCTGCATGAGTATAAAGCTGTATACCAAGACGGGAGATCGGGGGCAAACATCGCTACTTGGCGGTAAGAAAGTAGCCAAAAATCACCTTCGAATTGAATCCTACGGAAATGTTGATGAACTCAATTCGTTTGTGGGTCAATTAAAGGATCATCTTGAAAGTGAAAAAGCACTACAGAGGCAACTTCATTTGATTCAAGAGACGCTCTTTACATTGGGAAGTATCTTAGCCACTGAAGAAGGTTTCAAGGGGTTTGAATTACCCCAAATCACCGAGAAAGATGTGCAATCCCTGGAGGACTGGATTGATCAATTTGACGAAGAGGTGCCTCCACTAAAGAACTTCATCCTACCGGGCGGCCACGTTGCGGTATCGGCTGCTCACATATGCAGGACCGTTTGCAGACGAACAGAAAGATCCGTCATTGCCTTATCCTACGAAGAAAAGATTGCCTCCGAGATTTTGCAATTCCTCAACAGATTGTCTGATTATTTCTTCATCTTTGCAAGAGTGTTGAGTGTACGACTACAGGTATCAGAGATACCTTGGTCACCTCGTAAGGACTAATTTTCAATTTTACTTCGTGGTGCTATGATAGAAACGATGGATATTCAAATCGAGAAGACGCATTCCTCTAATCTAAACAGTATTGATTTTGACAATCTTGCCTTTGGGAAGACTTTTTCAGATCACATGTTTATTGCTGATTATAGAGAAGGTGATTGGCAAGATTTGAGAATTGTGCCCTATCAGGACCTTCAAATAAGTCCTGCTAATGCCTCCTTGCACTACGCTCAAAGTATTTTTGAAGGACTAAAAGCTCATAAGAATCAGCAAGGCGAAATTCTATTATTCAGAGCTGATGCCAATGCCCGAAGACTTATCAGGAGTGCCGAGCGGATGTGCATGCCTCCCGTCCCTGAGGAGCTATTCATGGAAGCTATTACCCGGCTGGTTGACTTGGACCGAGACTGGGTTCCTAGCGCTCACGGTACTTCGCTCTATATACGACCGTTCCAGTTTGCAGATGATCCATTTATTGGTGTAAGGCCATCTGAAACGTACAAATTTATGGTCATCACCGGACCCGTGGGTGGATACTATTCTGAGCCCGTAAAGGTGAAGATCGAAACGGAATTTACAAGAGCCGCTAAAGGAGGTGTCGGTGCTGCAAAAACAGCTGGAAACTATGCTGCCTCCCTTTATCCTGCTAAGAAGGCCAACGAGCAAGGATATCACCAATTGGTTTGGACGGACGGACAAAACCATGAGTACATCGAAGAATCTGGCACTATGAACCTTATGTTGGTCATCGACGATACGCTAGTCACTCCGCCAACCAGCGATTCTATCCTTCCGGGTATTACCCGCGAAAGCGCACTCATTCTGGCGCGAGACTGGGGGCTCAAGGTGGAAGAACGTCCGATTAAGGTGAAGGAACTGATTGATGCGGTCGAAAAGGGAAGCTTGACCGAGGCCTTTGGAATCGGAACTGCAGCAACCGTATCCCACATTAAGACGATCGGTTACGAGGGGACAGACTATGAGTTAAGTCCTATTGAGCAACGGCCCATTTCCAATCGGATACTCGATACCATCACCAAGATAAAGCACGGAGAAATTGATGATGAATATGGATGGATCAGGAAAATTGTATAGATCCATTCTTATCCTATATTCGCCAAATCAATATTTTTTTCACCAATGACATCAGAAGAACTGAAAGATTTAAAGGCTCGTGTTAATGCCTTGAGGGGGTACCTTTGACTATGATGGCCGCAAAAAAGATCTCGAGGAATTAGAACTTGTTACGGCGCAGCCGGATTTCTGGAGTAACCCGGGCGATGCAGAAAAAACCATGAAGAAAATCCAGGGACTAAAATCCTGGACTGAAAGTTATGAAGCCGTGGAAACCTCTCTAGGAGATGTTGAAACACTCTTTGAGTTTGCCGAAGAAGGTGAAGCCTCAGAAGAAGAGGTAACGGAATCCTACAATGCCTCACTAAAGCTTTTGGAAGAACTGGAGCTGAAGAAGATGCTCAGTGAAGAGGAAGATCAACTTTCTTGTATGTTGCAAATCACTCCTGGTGCAGGGGGTACCGAGAGCAATGACTGGGCCGGCATTCTTATGCGTATGTACATCATGTGGGGAGAAGCCAATGGCTACAAAGTACGAGAAGTAGACTATCAGGCAGGCGATGTAGCGGGTGTAAAGTCAGTAACCTTAGAATTCGATGGGCCCATGGCGTATGGTTATCTGAAATCAGAAAATGGCGTTCATCGGCTTGTCCGGATTTCTCCATTCGACAGCGGTGGCAGACGACACACCTCTTTTGCATCGGTATATGTGTATCCCGTTGTTGACGACTCGATTGAGATTGAAATCCATCCAAATGATATCGAGATGCAGACGGCAAGATCGGGAGGTGCAGGTGGACAGAATGTCAATAAGGTCGAAACCAAAGTGCAACTGACGCACATTCCGACGGGGATCGTCGTTGTTTGCCAGATCGAAAGATCACAGCTTGCGAATCGAGAACGAGCGATGCAAATGCTAAAATCTCAGCTTTATCAAATGGAGATAGAAAAAAGAAATAAAGAACGCGACAAGATAGAAGCTGGGAAGAAAGCCATTGACTTTGGATCACAGATACGTAACTACGTATTGCACCCCTACAAACTCATCAAAGATGCTAGAACCGGATTTGAGCGTACAGATGTTCAAAACGTCCTTGATGGGGATCTAAACGACTATATAAAGGCCTTTCTTCTGCATAGCGACGAATAACAACCTATTTTCTGCGCACCACTGGGCAACCGACATATGAAAAACTACTCACTGAATTTCTGGCTATTGTCCATCAGTTCCTTCCTGTTTTTTGGTTCGTTCAACATGGTCCTTCCGGAACTACCTGATTTCATGCGAACGATTGGGGGAGAGGATTTCATTGGGCTCCACATTACCTTCTTTACTTTGACGGCTTTGATTTCCAGGCCCTTCAGTGGTAAACTCACCGACACCTGGGGACGGATCCCTGTTATGGTTGTAGGCGCTACGGTAACCGCAGTGGTATCACTGTTTTATCCCTTCTTTCTAAATATCTACGCTTTTCTTTTTATCCGGTTTATACATGGATTCTCTACCGGATTCAAACCCACTGGAACTGCCGCCTACGTAGCGGATATTGTACCTATAGCCAGAAGAGGTGAAGGCATGGGTATCCTGAGTTTTTTCGGCATGACCGGGATGGGAATTGGGAACTATGTCGGAGGATTGATTGCCAATCACTTTCATATTGATGTACTTTTTTACAGCAGTGCAGCAGTTGCACTCCTCTCGGTCATTGTCCTGATTGGGATGAAAGAAACGGTAGAAAACAAGCAGCATTTCTCCCTTGGACTACTGAAAATCAAGCGATCCGATATCTACGAGCCAACGGTCCTTGTCCCTTCTGTTGTGATGATGCTGGTTACCTTTTCTTTCGGTGCTGCCTTGACCTTGGCACCGGACTTGAGTACACATCTGGGAATTGAAAACAAAGGACTCTTCTTTTCCTATTTCACATTTACTTCTCTTATTTCAAGGATCATTGGTGGAAGGCTTTCAGATGAGTTTGGACGTCGAAAAGTGCTCATGGCGGCAATGATTATCGTAGGAACCGGAGCTACCTACATTGGTTTTTCTGAAAGCTCATTTCATTTTCTTACCGGAGCTTTGATTTTTGGCGCTGGATATGGCCTTTCTTCCCCAGCACTGTTTGCCTGGTCAGCAGATTTAGCCCCCGATCAGTTCAGAGGACGTGGGTTTTCTACGCTGTTTATGGCGCTGGAAATTGGGATAGGCATGGGTGCCATGCTTGCAGGTCAGATTTACAATGGAAAGCCCGCAAACTTTCTAATTGTGTTTGCAGGATGTGGAGGATTGGCATTTCTGGCTTTTATTTACCTCTTATTTAAAGGAAAGTAATCGTGCAGAGATTTGTCTTTTGGTTTTACGTAGTAGCCTGTTTTGCTAACCTGGTCGCTCAGGTGATACCCTCCGATCAATTAAATAGCTATACTAAGCCACTGTTGATGCCACTCCTCCTATTCTACGTATACCAAAGAAGCATTGGAAAAACAACCCTTAAAGTATTGCTCTTGAGTGCAGCACTCCTCTTTTCCTGGTTTGGTGACATCGTCCTTATGTATCAAGCCACTGACAGCTATTTCATTGCGGGCATCGTACTTTTCCTGATTGCTCAGGTTTTGTACATAATCATTTTGCGCAAGACTACGTACTTGAAGCCGAAGTTCAATTTTCGGAAGATCATCCCTTTTTTGCTTTACGGGGCGGTCTTATTCTATGTCCTACTGCCTGCAGGAGCCTTTACAATTCCGATCGTTGTCTACGGAATCGTTATTCTTGCGATGCTGATTAGTGCATTTAACCGGAAGCATTATACTCCATACGATAGCTATGTCTATGCTTTTGCTGGAAGTATTTTGTTTGTGCTTTCTGACTCAGTACTGGCCATCAATGCGTTCAAGACAGCGATCCCGTTCGCAGGGCTTTTCATTATGTCCACCTACTGCGCTGCACAGTATTTATTGGCTGAAGGAATTCTTAAACACGTTGAGTAATCTAGTCGGCGTACTTGAAACGGACCATACCAAGTGCAACGTCGACATCGAAGGAGAGCAAGTTCTCTGCAGTGGCTGAGTAATCCATGTTTACGTACACATTCTTTTCCACTTCTTCGAATCCGTCGACCAACTTAATGGCACAGAGGGGAGAATCTTTGACACGTATGATCACTGGCGTATTATCTTGCGGAAGCAAAACCTCCAAATTCCCAGCCCCGACAGAAGCATTTATTTCGCATTTTTCAGGACTACCCTCGTCAAAATCAAGCAGTACATTTCCAAAGCCAATTTTCGTGATGACCTTTTTAGCACGTGTCAATTCCATCCGTTTGGCAATGATGGATCCAAAGTCAGCCTTCACAAAAAATGTGTCCATCTCTATGGGGTTGATGGTCCCATCATCGTATCCGACGATGATATCAGCGCTGCCTGACTTAATTTTTAATTTACTTACCGAGGTGTTGGTCAGATTAACGTCGGCATTTCCAAAGCCGTAGATCAAGTTCAGTTTATAGACTTTGTCATCACTAAGATTGACCTTCCAAAAATCATTCTCTTTGTCATTTCGTGAAACCGCCATCGTAAAACTATCGCCAAAGCCTGTAGAATTGAATTCATCCAATTTCAGACTTGCGTAGCAGGTATTGTATTTCACTTTACTTCCAAAAGAAGGATTAATCTTTTCAAGATCGGGATTCCCGTAAATCGTCAGTGGATTTTTGTCTTCAACAGATTTCTCCAGCAAGCAATTAGCAGCTGTCGCTTTTAAATAGAAATCAACGGTATCAAATTCGGTGGAGCCCTTTATGGTGTAAAACTTGTCCAATTGTGCGAGTGCACAAATACTGCAAAACAGACCTGCGCCTGTCATCAAAGCCAACTTCAACATAACACCTGTTACGTAAATGCGAACCAGAAGTTACAAGAATATTGGCTAGAAAAATTCTTTCATCCGCTCGAAGAAAGATTTGTCCGATTTGCTTGGTGCGGGCTCGAAATTGGGTGAGGCTCTAAGGGCTTCCAGAGCAGTTTTTTCCTCACCAGAAAGTTTTTTAGGCGTCCAAACATTTACATGCACCAGCTGATCACCCTGACCGTATCCTTCGAGTGATTTTATGCCTTTCCCACGCAATCTCAGAATCTTACCGCTTTGGGTACCTGCATCGATTTTGATTTTCACTTTTCCATCTATGGTTGGAACCTCAATGGAAGTTCCCAGTGCAGCGTCGATGAAACTGATGTAGAGATCATAGATCACATTGTTACCATCTCGCTTTAAAGTATCGTCTTCTTCCTCCTCCACTAAAATCAACAGATCCCCTGCGATTCCTCCGGCAACCTCATTCCCTTTTCCAGACATCGAAAGTTGCATCCCATCAGTTACACCTGCAGGAATTTTAATTGAAATCACCTCTTCATTTCGCTTCAAGCCAGAACTATCAACTCCCGTGCCTCTACTTTCTACGACCTGCCCGCTACCGCCACATGTAGGACATGTAGATGTGCTCATCATCTGGCCCAGCATCGTATTCATTACTTTTCGTACCTGTCCTGTTCCGTTGCAGCTCGGACACGTCTTGAACTTGGTGTCAGGATCGACAACAAGCCGATTAACTTTTATTTTCTTTTCAACACCGTTTGCGACCTCTTGAAGGTTGAGCTTTAATTTGATACGTAAGTTGGTTCCTTTACGCGTTCGGCCTCTACCACCTCCGCCGCCTCCGAAGAAGCTTTCAAAAGGATTCCCTCCTCCAAAGATGTCTCCAAACTGGGAGAAGATGTCATCCATATTCATTCCTCCTCCTCCGAATCCACCTCCGGCGCCGCCTACTCCCTGATGTCCAAATCGATCATAGCGTTGACGTTTTTCATCATTACTTAGCACATCATATGCTTCTGCCGCCTCCTTGAATTTCTCTTCGGCACTCTTATCGTCGGGATTTTTGTCAGGGTGGTATTTGATAGCAATCTTACGGTATGCCTTCTTCAGCTCATCCTTACTTGCGGACTTTTCGACCCCTAGAATCTCGTAGTAATCTCTCTTGGACATGTTATTTCTTTGCTCCTACAACAACTTTTGCAAACCGTACAACGGACTCCCCTAAGGTATATCCAGCTTCCACAACGTCAACTATTTTACCTTCCAGCTTTTTCTCGGCAGGTATTTGAGTGATCGCTTCATGCTTTTCATCGTCAAAATCGTCACCCTTCTTCACTTCCATTTTTTTCAATCCTTTGACATCCAACACCTTCTTCAATTTGTTGTGAACGAGATTGACGCCCTCTTGCAAGGCTTTAAAGTCATCACTATCATTTGAGGCCGAAATGGCGCGTTCAAAGTCATCCAAAACAGGGACCAAGTCAGACATCAGGTTTTTGTTGGCCGTCGAAATCAACTCCAGCTTTTCTTTAGAAGTTCTTCTACGAAAATTCTCAAATTCAGAGTAAATCCTTAGGTACTTGTCCTTTGATTCTGCCAGCTCGATTTCAAGGGTATTGCTTTCTTCTTCATTTTCCTGTTGCAATGTTTCTTCCTTCTGACCTTCCTCCAATACTTCCTCTTGCATTTGTGCCTCGTTTGCTACCTCTTCGTTAACTTCTTTCTTATTTTTTTCTTTGCCCATTTTCTCGAATTAAAATCACATTTCATGTGTCAATTTTTTTGCCAATGACTAAAAAGTGTCAAAGTGTCAGTTGCGATTTAAGAGATTCCAGATCTTGTCTTTCAGTGATTGGATTCCTTTGTTTGTGACGCTGGAAATGAAAAGCGTTTCCACTTCAGGAAGTTCCTGCTTCATTTCATCGATCAACTCGTCATCCAGCATGTCTGATTTCGAAATTGCCAGTAGACGATCCTTGTCCATCAATTCAGGATTATGCTTTCTCAGCTCTCCAAGAAGAATGTCATACTCCTTCTTAACGTCATCAGCATCTGCCGGAATCATGAAAAGTAAGATCGAGTTTCTTTCAATGTGTCGAAGAAACCTATTTCCTAACCCTTTTCCTTCTGCAGCTCCTTCGATGATCCCCGGAATATCAGCCATTACGAAGGACTTGTAGTCCCGATAGGAGACTACACCAAGGTTAGGGGTCAGTGTGGTAAATGGATAATCAGCTATTTCAGGTTTTGCGGCAGACACCACTGAAAGCAACGTGGATTTCCCCGCATTTGGAAATCCAACCAAGCCTACATCAGCCAGAATCTTAAGCTCGAGCACAATAGAGGCCTCGATGCCTTCGACACCAGGTTGTGCGTGTCTGGGAGCTTGGTTGGTTGCAGACTTGAAATGTACGTTTCCAAGCCCTCCTTTTCCTCCCGGTAGCAGCACTTTTTCTTCGCCGTCTTCCAAAATCTCCAGCATTTTCTCACCTGTATCGGCATTTCTGGCCACGGTACCAATGGGAACTTCAAGGATGATATCCTCGCCATCTTTTCCAAACTTTTGTGCTCCTTCACCGGGGCTTCCATGCGCTGCCTTGATGTGCTTTTTATACTTCAGATGCAAAAGTGTCCACAGCTGGGTATTGCCACGAAGGATGATACTTGCACCTTTACCACCGTCTCCACCATCTGGCCCTCCTTTTGGCACAAACTTCTCCCTTCGGAAGTGGACAGAACCTGCCCCCCCGTCTCCTGATCGACCAAAAAACTTTACATAATCAATGAAGTTGGATTCCATTGGTCAACGAACCCTACAGGTTGGCGATGGCACGATCAATTTCGCTTGCTATCGCTTCTATTTCGCCGATCCCATTGACGGATGTGAGTCGGTCTTGTTCGGCATAGAAGGGCAAAACATGTACCGTTTTACCATAATACTCACTGATTCGCTTGTCCAGTTTATCCGAGGCATCGTCTGCTCTACCTTCAAGCTCTTTTCGCTTGGCAATTCTTTGTCGGACTTCCTCCTCTGTCACTTTGAGTTCGACGACACTGTGAATCGCAGTGTCCATGGACTGCATCAAGTTGTCCAGTGCCTTTGCTTGATCGACTGTCCGAGGGAATCCGTCAAAGAGATATCCGCCGGCATCGGGATTCTTTTCAACTTCTTCTTTCAACATCGCAATCGTGATATCGTCAGAAACCAATTCCCCGCTATTCATGATCTCCTTAACTTTTTTTCCAAGGTCAGTATCATTTTTTGTGTGCCATCTAAAAAGATCGCCTGTTGAGATGTGACAAAGACCGTGTTTCTCGATGAGCTTTTCGCTCTGCGTCCCCTTACCTGCTCCTGGAGGTCCGAACAAAATTATATTTAGCATTTTTTTGTTTGTAAAAGAGTTCAAAGATAAACCCTTATTGTATTTGAAGCGTCCTTGTTTGCAGCTTGTATCGTAAGTTAGCTTTTGAATTATGGCGACGGCTTTAAAATATTTTACTGTGTTTTTTTTAAGTGGACTTAAGTTCATTTTTGGCCCGACCTTTGGAGTTGCCAATGACCTACCTATTCTCGCTACGATTCTGCTCACCGCACTTGGGATGATGACTACGATTTACCTCTTTACCTTCTTTGGGAAGGAGATTAGGGGGATTGCGTTACGGTTTCGCAAAAACAATAAAACCTTCACCAAACGCAACCGGAAGTTTGTAAAAATCTGGCGAAAATTCGGGCTGGAGGGGGTCTGCCTTTTAACTCCTTTAATCCTTACCCCGCCCGGGGGAGGGCTGTTAGCCAATTTACTCGGCACAAATCGCCGAAAGCTCCTCAAGTGGATGTGGATCAGCGCAATGGGATGGAGTACCATCTTAACATTGCTCGTCAAGTATGCCTTTTGGCTGATTGAAGACTTTATCTAGTCTTCTTCATTGTCAATCATTTCGATATCTTCAATCAGGACCCTTTTGGAGATGGCTCGACCTGTAGGTGTCGCCGCCAAGCCTCCTTGGGCAGTCTCTTTGTAGCGTGCCTCCATGCTTTGTCCAACCTCACCCATTGCTGAAACACATTCATCTACCGGGATCACTGCACTCACGTCGGCTAATGCAATTTGTGCCGACGAATTGGCAATGGCTGCAGCACTTGCATTTCTTACCACGCAGGGAATTTCAACCAATCCAGCAACAGGGTCACATACAAGGCCCAGCATGCATTGGATCGTGATTGCCACTGCATTGAAGACCTGTTCTATTGACCCACCGATACAGTATGCAATGCCCGCCGCTGCCATGGCCGCAGCAGCACCCGTTTCTGCCTGGCATCCTCCAACAGCACCTGCGATGGAAGCTCTCTTCTCAAGAATTAAGGCGACCCCGGCTCCTATCAAAAGTGCCTCATGGATTTTCCGATCTTCTATGTTATGGATTTCCTGTAAGGTCAATAAAGTGCCGGGAAGTATTCCGCTGGCACCCGCAGTAGGAGCTGCTACCACTCTTCCCATACAAGAATTCACCTCCTTGGCTGCCAGGGCTCTGGCAACCAGCTTCTGAAATTCCGGAGACAAAACCGAGGTCTTGAAATTCATAACCTTTTTGGCTCCATTGTCAATCATTCCTGAATAGGACTTCATGTCCTCTGTAAGTCCGGACTGAACGGCATTTTTCATGACGTCATACGCCTCCGACAGGCCTTGCCAAATCCGATCTTCTGAATTTCCCTTCTGGGATACCTCGAAATCGATCACTGCTTGAAACAATGAAATCTGCTTGTTGTTACATTCCTCTTTCCAGGATTCAAAACTGTCAAACACAATTGCCATTTAGTAAAGATAAGAAGGAACAGCAACCTAAATTTGCAGGTATGCCCATTAAAAATGATCTAGTTCTTCGAGCCGCTAGAGGCGAAAAAACAGAGCGAACCCCGATTTGGCTTATGCGACAAGCGGGGCGAATCTTACCTGAGTACCGAGCTGTGAGAAACAGCTTGTCCGGCTTCAAAGAATTGGTGGAAACTCCAGAACTAGCCGCTGAAGTCACAATCCAACCTGTAGATATCCTAGGGGTGGATGCAGCCATCATCTTTTCTGATATCTTGGTTATTCCGGAGGCAATGGGTCTGACCTATGAGATGGTGGAAAAGAAAGGGCCACATTTCCCTAAAACCATTGAAGGTCAAAAAGATCTCGACCAGATTGAAATTGCAGACCCCGAAAATCTGAGTTACGTGTATGATGCAATCCAGATCACAAAGCGAGAACTCAATAATCGCGTTCCTCTCATTGGCTTTGCCGGTGCACCGTGGACCATCTTCTCTTACATGATTGAGGGCGGAGGCAGTAAGACGTTCTCTAAAGCTAGAAGGGTGCTATACAATGATCCTGACATGGCTGAAAGACTTCTGGAAATGATCACCCAGTCGACCATTGGTTATCTCAAAAGACAAATCGAAGCTGGGGCGGATATGGTGCAACTATTTGACTCATGGGCAGGGGTCCTTCCTGCTAACCACTACAGTCGTTTTAGCCTAAAGTACATTGCTCAAATTTGCGATGCCATTGATGAGGTCCCTGTTACCGTATTCGCAAAAGGAGCCTGGTGGGCATTAGAAGAAATGAACACTCTTAACTGTCGAACGGTGGGATTGGATTGGAATATGGATCCCCAGAATGCCCGAAAAGTACTCCCTCAAAAGACCTTGCAAGGCAACCTTGATCCTTGTGCCCTTTATGGATCACGGGATGCGATAAAGGCAGAAGTCAAACATATGCTTCAACAATTTGATGGCCACCCACACATTGCAAATCTGGGACATGGTGTGTATCCGGATACCGACCCAGAAAAGGTCAAATATTTCATTGAGTGCGTGAAGGAATTGTCTGCTACTCCTCTTTGACCATGTAGTGCGCTAGTTTGCGCTTCAATTCTCCCGGATCAAAGGGCTTCGTAACATAATCATTCATCCCTGCCGCGATGACCTCTTGACGCACCTTGAGTAAAGCTGAGGCCGTCAGTGCCACAATGGGCGTATTCTCGTCGAACTTCCTGATCAGCCGTGTGGCTTGATAGCCATCCATGATGGGCATTTGAAGATCCATTAATATTAGATCATATACATTGTGTTCTGCTTTGGCAACTGCCTCGGCTCCATTGTATGCAACTTCTGTTTCAATCTTCCACTTCTTTAGAAACTTCTCGGCTACCATGATATTCATCTGATTGTCTTCCACCAAGAGAATCTTCTTGCCTTCTACGACTTTCGACTCCGTCTCTTCCTGCGTCATTTCGTCCTGCTCTGTAACTTCCGCCTTGATGAAACTTAGTTCGAACCAAAATCGCGTGCCCTCACCCACTTCGCTGTCAACATAGATTTCAGAGTCGATCATGTTAAGAATCCTTTTGATGATCGCGAGTCCCAGCCCGGTCCCACCGTACTCTCTGGTGGTAGAAGACCCGGCTTGGGTAAAACGCTCAAAAATAACCCCTTGCTTTTCGGGTGGAATTCCGATACCGGTGTCGATCACCTCAAAGCGAACATCCTGGGATTTTCCAGAGTCTTCTATCAGGGTAGCAATCAGCTTGACATACCCCTTCGCAGTGAATTTTAGTGCATTATTTATCAGGTTGTTGAAAATCTGATAAATGCGAGTAGAGTCTGCCAATACCAAAGGATGGATATCCTCATCAAATTCACACAGTAGCCGCACGTTTTTCTCGTTTGCTACTGCGGAATGTGCTTTTATAATCTTATCGGCAAGGTTCTCCAGGTGTACCTCAGTATACTCAAATTCAATGGCCCCAGATTCAAGCTTGTTGTAATCCAAGATGTCGTTGATTAACGCTGTCAGATGTTCGGCTGAAAACTGCAAGGATTCTAGACTGTCCACTTGATCTTCTCTTGGATTTTCACTCATCAAGAAGTGTGAAATGCCCACAACCGCATTGAGAGGTGTTCGAATCTCGTGAGAAATTGTACTGAGGAAATCTGTCTTTGCTTTTGAGGCCGTCTCGGCACTTTCCTTTGCTTGCCGTAGCGAATGCGCAAAGCGAAAAGAGAGAATAAGGGATTGGAAAAAGAAAAAGAGGATGAATCCAACAAAGGTCAGAAAGGTATTTTCCTGGACCGGAGTCAAATACACCGACATCAAATATACTGCGACTATAAAGACGATTCCTGTGCTAGCGAAAGCATATTGCGCCCCTGTCCTGTTGCGGCGATAGGCAATCCAATACACATAAATCATGTAAAAAATAGCGATGATGATCAGCATCATGAACGGCTCTACCAACCTGGTAAAAAAGATGGGAGGCGCAAACAAAGCCAGGATTGAACAAATCCCTGAAATGACAGAAAATCCAAGTAATATCGATTTCTTACTATCATACGGATAGAGGGAGTAACTATAAATCGTGAAAATTCCTACTGGAATGAAAAGCGATAAGTACTCAATTCTGACCAGGAAATCCCAGGACATTTCAGGGTACAAAGCATGAAATGCATACTCTCCACTGCCTACCATGCGATAGCTGAACGTAAGGCAAAAAAGTGCAAAGAATAGCACTGATTTCTCGTGCTGACCAAAAAGAAAAAGCCCCAAAAAGAAGAGTCCTCCCATGATTAAACTGCCACTCAAAAGAAAATCATAGCTAAAGTCAAAATCCCGCTTGGCCATGAGTTTCGTTCTGTCACCGATTACAATCGGCTCCAAAGAACCTCCCTTCGTATGCCTGAAATTGGAGACTTGCAATACGAACTCTGCCGTGTCGGAGAACTTGGCAAGGTTCGTCGTTTTTGGCATCCAGTCCGGTACAGACAACTCTTTGGATTTCCCTGGTATCCCATTTCGCTCAAATTCGAATCCATTGTAATAGAGCTTGTAAGAGCAGTACATTTCACTTATCGACAGTGCTAGCTGCGGTGTTCTTGAAGGCAATACGACCTTCAGACGGTAGGTGGCGTACCCCTTAGAATCAATTTCTTTACCATTTGCCGTGGTTCCGTTGTTCCAAAGCCGGGGAAACTCATAGTAATCCTTTTCAAGTCCTTCAATTTCATCTGGCAGGGCAAGTTCACCCCAATAAAACTCCCACTCTCCATTCAAGGTCACCATGTTGTCTTTGAGGTTAATCTCCGAGAGATCAAGAATTCCTTTCTTGGCGGTTTGCGAGAAAATTGGCATCGAACCTACCAGACAGAATAGGAAAATGAAATACCTGTGCATTGCAGTTAGATTTGGGTGATTACAAATTAACCCCAAAAATCGGGACTTAATCATCAGTAAAGACAAATTAAATCACTGCACAGCACACACTTTTCAGAGAATTTTTTGCAAAAGTTGGTTTTCGGCCGCTGCTTTAAGTACTTGATCTTTTGAAAGCGGTACAACCCCGGAATACTGCGCAACGATTCCAGCCGCAATATTGGAAATCTCAGCAATCGCCTCTTCTTTTAGTCCCAAGGTCAATCCTAAACCTGCAATGCTGATGATTGCATTGCCAACTCCTGACATGTCAGCGATTCCTCTATGATGGGTACTAAATATGCTGCTTGAATTCGATGAATGATAGTAGATGTCTCCTCCATCGAGTGACACAAGGTAGTTGTCCGCCTTGATTTTGCTGTGTAGATTTTCGATGGATTCTTTTAGCTGATCCTCATTTCCTGCCACTAGATTTCTACTAACATATTTCTCCAGTTCACTGATACGCGGTTTGAACAAGTTTACTCCTTCATACAAAAAGAAATTCTTACTTTTTGGATCTACCGCGACCGGAATACCTTTTCGCTTAGCAATTGAAATGGTTTCAGAAATAATCTCGGCATGTATGGTTCCTTTATCATAGTCTTCAAATATGATCAGGTCAGCCTCAGCGGAAAGGTCATTTATGTGGTTTAGAAGAGACTTTCTATCCAGATCGATCAACGGATGGATATCCTCCGAATCAACCTGCACTACCTGGTTAGCACCTGAAAGGACCCTCAGCTTTTTTGTTGTCTTTCTATTTTGACTTCGAATGATCCCCTTGTTGGGCATCCCTTGTTCATCCAGCAGTTTTTCGAAGGTTTTTCCATCGTAATCATCTCCAACCACCGAACAAAGAATCGGTGTAGCTCCAAGTGCTTTCACATTTAGTGCAACATTCGCAGCACCTCCAAGTCGCTTTTCTCTTCTTTTTTCATTTAGTATTGGCGTCGGATCGCTTGTACGCGTCGAACCGAAAATGTACGCATCGATCATCACATCGCCGACAACCAGAACTTTCTTCTTTTCAAATGCTAAGAATAGTTCTTCTACTGTCATGAGAGCTTGGCCAGGGAGGTCTTCATTTTTGAGATGGCTAGCTTCAGTTCTTCTTCTGAAGCAGCGTAGGAAAGTCGTAGGCACTCCGGATCTCCAAAAGCCTCGCCAGTCACCAAAGATACATTTGCATCTTCCAGAAGGAACATACATAAATCGTTGACTGAATCTATTTTAACCTCTCCAGTTGAGGTACCGATATAGTGGCTGACGTTAGGGAAAAAGTAAAATGCACCCTGAGGCATATTGACCTCAAAACCAGGAATCTCACTTAAAAGCCCATGGACCAGTGCGCGACGATCTTCATAAGCTTTGGCCATTTGAGCTGAAGCTTCTTTTCCAGACATCAATGCAACGTAAGCTGCCCTTTGCGCTATTGAACAGTTTCCGGATGTATACTGACCTTGCATCTTGTTTGCCGCCTTTGCAATCCATAAAGGAGCACCGATGTATCCCACACGCCATCCTGTCATCGCGTATCCCTTAGAAAAACCATTTACTGTCACAGTTCGATCCAACATGCCGTCGATGGCTCCAATACTCTCATGCTTGGCTCCAAAATTGATCATTTCATATATCTCATCAGAAATGACCGTGATGTCCTTTCTATCATTTAGCACCTCTGCAATTCCTTTTAACTCTTCCGCTGTAAACACAGAGCCGGTGGGATTACAAGGAGAGGAGAAGATGATTGCTTTTGTTTTGTCAGTGATAGCTTCACGTACTTGCTCTGCGGTTGCTTTAAAATCATTTTCAAAGGTCCCCTTGACAAAAACCGGTTTTCCTTCTGCCAATAAAATCATTGCGGAGTAACTGACCCAGTAAGGCGTCAGCACGATCACTTCATCACCTGGATTCAATATTGCCATAAAAACGTTGGCAATCGATTGCTTGGCTCCATTGGAGACCACAATCTGATCCGGACCGTAGCTTAGCCCATTGTCTTGAGCAAACTTTTGCGAGATAGCTTCCCTCAAATCAAGGTATCCATTTACAGGAGGATAGGCAAAGTACTTTCCTGTATTGATTGCCTCGATTGCGCCTTCTTGAATGTGTTTTGGTGTTTTGAAATCGGGCTCACCAAGGCTTAAGCTAATGACTTCGATCCCTTTCTGCTTCATTTCTCTTGCTTTGGCGGCCATTGCAAGGGTTGCAGATTCAGGGATACTTTGAATACGATTAGATAGTGACTGCATGTAGTAAAATTTTGGCTAAAATAGAAAGAAGAGTCATCTTTTGGATGACTCTTCTTCACAGAAAATGCATAAAATCTTTTAGGCCTTAACCGTCCTCTTCGTTGTCGTAATCAAAGTTGAAAAGCAGTGTCCATCTCAACGTGTCCGCTAGAGGATGATTCTGTCCAGTCGGTATGAGGTAAGAAAAATCAAACCCGAAGACCTGGTATCTAATACCTGCACCTACCGTAAAGTACTTTCTGTCGCCTTTGTTCTCATGCTCAGAAAAGTATCCGGCTCTGGCAGCAAAGAGGTCCTTATACCAATACTCCACGCCTACGCTATAAGTTAGCTCCTCAATCTCTTCGCTAAAGCCTCGTGGTGCATCTCCAAATGACCCAAAAGTACCAGACAACAAGGTTCGGTCAGGATCTCTACCCTGAACAATGGAACGATTGCCGTTTGTATCAATCACAATGTTACCATTATCGTCCACCTGATAAATAGGAGGAGTAGGCACCAACAACTTATTGATATCAAACGCAAATGTGAAGGAGTTATATGGATCCAAATCCGTCTTAAAAGCGGATCCTATTCTAAAGTTTGCTGGAATGAAGTTTTCATTACTGGCAGAACTGTACGTGATCTTCTGCCCAATGTTGGAAATATGCGCACCAAAAGAGAGTTCCGCATTCCTACCGGAGAATACGATGGGTCTTCTGTAGTACCACCCTAAGTCAACAGCCACGCTTGTACCTGCTTTCGCATCCGGTGCACCTGTGATGTTACCTGCGAGGTTTGACCAAATAAATCGCAGCGTAAAACCTAAACCCATAAATTCGGAGAGCTTACGAGAATAGGTTCCATCGATGGACAACTCGCTTGGATTCTCAATTCCGTTCGGATTGGCAAATTCATCGTACAACGCAATTTCTCCTAAATCGAAGTACCGAAAGGAAGCCCCAATGGCTTGTACTTGATCAATTTTTACAAAGCCTGACAAATAGCTTAGTGACATGTCATCCACGATATTTCCAAGCCATGGAGATCGCGATACCGCAAAGCCCACATTGTCTTGCATAAATGCTAGCTTGGCATTGTTCCAATGGGCACTATTCGCATCCGGGCTTGTGGCCACACCCGCATCCCCCATGCCAGATGCCCTACTGTCAGGAGCAAAGCTTAGGAAAGGGACCGCTACAGTAATGGGATTTCTCAAGCTATCCTGACCGGATATAAATCCTGATTGCCCAAATGAGTTTAACGCAATCAAAACTGCGAGAAAGGTAAAGTTCTTTTTAGGAAAGTGGTTCATCTTAACGTTCAGTAAAAGGGTGCCAAACTAATATATTGACTGGTTTGCGTCTTCTTATTTTCGATTAAAGAATTTCTTTAAATGGCTAACCGCATTCAGTTTCTAATAACGAGCTTTTGAGCAATTTCTTTTGTTGCGCCATCAAAATTACTTTTAATTATTAAACGATAATAATAAATGCCCTCATTTAGCCTTGAGCCGCTATCTGTAGCTGCGATCCAAGGAATCTCAATTGACCGATCGCTATTTTCGAATAAATACGCTTTGCTATTTACCACATCCCCTCTTGCGTTGTAAATCAGCAAAGAAACAGCTACATCTTCATCCTCCCGATCGTGCTCAAATTGGAAAATCGCCTCTTCATCAACTCGAATTGGATTAGGATAAACAAGCTCATTGTAAACGAAAAATTGGTTTTCGTTTGAAACGATAAATTCAATGGTGGAAGTAGTTGAATTGTTGTGCGTATCCCATACTGTGAGCATAGCTGTGTAACTTCCGACTTCTAAATCTTGTACTGGGAAGACAATGGATCCTTCTCTGAAATTGTCCGGTGAAGCTGTGTAAAACTCATTTAAGTTGAAAAAGCGATCATTGAGTTCCAGTGCAATCCCTTGCACAATTCCACTACTTGAGGTAGTGATACCGCTCTCATCCTCAATTTTGGCAATCAATAACGCATTCTTACCTACGAGACCACCGCTCTCAAACGATTCATTGTTCATGAATAAGGTGACAGATGGAGCCACATTGTCAATGGGTGCATCTGGCGCCGTCCCCCCGATAAAGAACGACTTGGAAGACCCTACCGCATCGATATTGTTTTCTTCATCAAAAGCATAAAGACTCATTTTCCCCGTTTCGTATTGGTAGGAAATGTTCTTAGGTACGATGAAAGAAAATGAAAACTGGCCGTCAATGACCGTAGCTTCACCACGAAAGATTGCATTTGATCGAACCGTATATGTGTAAGGCGTGCTTTCCTGACCTTTGGTCCTGAGTCGCTGTTCCACATCGTAAATCACTACTGCTAACATTCCGTTGAAGTCTTGCTGTACCACTCCATCATTCTGTACCGAGCCACTTATCGTAACTTCGTCTAACGCACTCAAGGTGTCCAATTCAAAATCGTTTACCTCAATGTCCAATTTTGGGAATGCCGGAAGCAGCATTGGATCTCCCAGAAGGGTGAAGTTCCGATTGACAGGACCTGCCAATCCTTCATTTTTGGTAGATCTGATGATATCGCCTAGACGAAGCGGCTTGCCATCCACCTTCTTAAACACATTTTCATGAAATGCGCGATTGAGCTCGAAGTTGGTACTGGCAAAAACTGGTCGGGACGTAGTAAGAAGTGCAATAGCACCACCTGAATTATTTAAAAGGAGTCTCTCTGCACCAGAAACCTGTAGTGGGTCATCGTATCTCCCAAACTCACATGTAGCCGTAACGAAGATTGGAAGCTTGTTTCGGTTGTTCATTTCATCGATATCCTCGTTTGTGAGTACGGCCTCTGCAGTCCAGAGGCGTTCATTTCCATGACCAATAAAGTTGACCACAAATGTTCCATCTTTGATTTTAGATTTGAGCGTTTGGTTTGCCTCGGGAGAGGAATCAACCGCACCATTGGTTTCCTGTTCAAACGCGTCGAGAAGTAACTTATTGATGCTGTACTGTGTGTACGTCGTATCAATTATCTCGGACAAATCTTCCACGTGACGAGAGTGTACATTTCCATCCCCATCATCAGCCATGTACGTGATCTCATTCTTCCACGTACCTAAGACGTTTTCACTGGTAGAGTAGTAGATGATCTTATCCACAACAACACTTGCTTCTGCTTCTGACTTTACCGGCAACCTGCCAACACCTATCTCCATGGTGTGATCACCTGAAAACGACTCTGCCCATTCACCTTCATCTTCCTCAAAGAAGGCATAATAGTCATCCGATGAATAACTGAAGATTGGATCATAAGAATCCCTGGACTCGTAGGTAGGAACGAAATTGGTGTTGTCCAGCAAACGGTATTTGTACTCGTAGGAGCAATCTCCAAACAGCAGCAAATACTTTAAGTTTCCTCCCTGTTCATATGCGTATTTGGCATAATCCCGAATAGCGGTTACATCTTGTCGGCCTGAGCTAAATTCGTTGTAAATCATGCGTGGTGTCACCACCTTGATCGACAACCCATCCATGGTCCTATGAAAGTCTGCAAGTCGCTCCGCCTGAGCCAGAAATTGTGCGGGAGAGACAATAATCCCCTCCATGGACACATCTCCTCTAAGATTTTGGTTGGCCACTTCACTAAAGACAAATGGAGAAGGAAAATCAGCTCCCTCGAAAATTACAAACTCCTCAACCTGATCTGATTGGCTGATAAAATTTCCAACATTACCCTCCAAATTAAAATCCTGCTGGAAATAGTTAGATGGATCGGTGATATTCCAGATTTTGGCGTCGCCAGGATCAGTTATTTCATATCTAACCGATTGGCCTTGATGCCCCAGCACTCTGAAATCTGTATCCGCCTCATATCGCTGAAGCCCTCGTTTGAAGGTCAACACGTACCTATCGATTAAGCCTCTCGCATTCGTCCCTCCGCTAGCATACTGAACATTCAACTCAAAGGGGCTTCGTTGGGGCAACGTGAACGTACCAGATTTTTCACTTGCTTTTACGGAGTAGATCGAGCCTTCGCCTGTACGTATCGCACTCAAATCAAAACTCCCAACCGGATCGTTGTCAGCTAAAATCGAAATTTCCGCCACCTCGGACGACTGGCTTACACCCAAAAAATATCCCTGAATTTCGGAGGTCAGTCCCTCGATTGCAATTGCAGATCTATACGGCTCGTTACTAGTGATAATGTCACCAAGCCAGTTTCGCCCTGAAGAAATCAGATTCCGTGTATCCTCCTCAAAGGTGATGTGATCGTCAAACTCACTAACCGATGCAACTGCAGGCCCGGCAAGGCTGGGTGCTAGAGAAATACGTTTGCCGGATTCGTACCCAAACCGCAAAAAGTAGTAAGCAGTATCCGAATAAATATTGCGTTTAAAGTCAAACCCTTCATTGGACCAGTCCTCAAGGTGCGGCCCCACTCCGTAAAACAAGATGTAATCCTCTTGATCAAAAGAACCATCCGAACCACTCGAAACGAAAATTGAATTTTCTACAAGATCAGAAGGCCTAGCAACGGAATTTCTTTGCGGTAGCGTCCCTTTAACTCCATTTCCAAAGAGTTGAATATGATTCGGATCCCCTATAGCACTCACCCCAAGCGCATCGAGCGTTGACCGGTCGATCCTATACATTCCAGACTCCGTGATGCCTACTTTGAACCAAGTGCCCTCAGCCAGTACTGATGATTGCGCTCCACTTACATAGGCCATCATCACTAGTATTATTGTCACGAATCCTCTCACTGCCACTTCAACGTCATACAAAGATGAAAAATTCTAGCTTACCTCCGTTTTTTTAACAACTGAAACCAATGAAACCAACAGGTAAAACGGAATCAAAAGAGGTACAACTGTCCACTTGAAGACGAACGTAAGCAGGACAATACCTACAATGAGTCCCCATCGAAACTCGTTGCCTGTCCATCCAAAACTCGTAAACTTAAGTGCGATCAACCGTAGGTTCGAAACCAAGAGCAAGCACGAAAGGATCGTGATCCCTATAATGGCGTTTGCACTCAACTGGAATGGAACAAATACCAGTGATGTCAGCATAATAGCATTTGCAGGTGTTGGGAGTCCTCGAAAACTATCACTTTGTGTCTCATCTATGTTAAATCTCGCAAGCCTAATCGCCGAAAAAATACTGATCAATACGGCAATCCAATAGAGCGGAGATTGTTCCTTAAGCACCATTAAAATGTAGAAGGAAGGAAGCAGTCCAAATGTGACCATGTCAGCCAGTGAGTCAAGTTGCTTTCCCAGTTCAGAGCTTACCTTCAAAAGCCTGGCGACTAATCCATCCAGAAGATCAAAAAGTGCACCCGCCAACACAAAGTAAATCGCGTTTAGCTCCGCAAGAGCTAGCACGAAGTATATTCCCACAGCTCCAGAAGCGAGGTTAAGGCTTGTGATCAGATTGGGAATGTTTTTCTTCATCCCTTCACGAACGGGTTATGCATCTTTTCGTGACCAATAGTCGTGGAAGGCCCATGTCCCGGATAGACGGTTACGTCTTCAGGCAAGGTGTATACCTTTTGTTGGATGTTGCTTAGCAGTGCATCATGGTCTCCACCCGGAAGGTCGGTTCGACCTATGCTTTCTCTGAAAAGCACATCTCCCCCAATCACTTCCCTGTCTTCTTTGCAGTAAAAAATCAAGTGTCCCGGGGAGTGGCCAGCCACCTCAATCATTTCCAATTCAATTTCATCCAAACTAATCACATTGCCTTCCTCTAAAAACTCATCAACTTCCGCTTGATGGTATCCCGTAATTCCCCACTGCGGAGCAATGACCGGAATAGCCTCATATACTTCCTTCTCATACTTGGGTATCTTCAGCGGAACGCTGTATTTATCCCTTAGGTAGTCATTTCCCAGCACATGATCAATATGGCAGTGTGTATTGATGATAGCTTTGACCTTCAAACCTTCCAATTCCACAAAATCTATTAACTCTTTTCGTTCAAAATCCTCATAGCAGCCAGGATCAAAAATCAGACAATTTCCGGCTTGGGAACTGATTACGTAGGTGTTTTCATAAAAGGGATTGAAAACAAATGTTTTGATGTTCATAAGAACTAGATTTAGTCTTGTTCCAAGTCAAAATTAACGTGGAGTACACAAAGGTAGATTATATCATTGTTGGACTAGGCATTGCGGGTACGTGGTTGTCGCATGAACTCTTAGCTAAGGGTAAGAACATTCTTGTATTGAATGCGGACATCGAAAATACCTCATCAAAAAAAGCTGCCGGTCTTTATAACCCTATTACCGGGAAGAAGATGGTGAAGACCTGGCGAGCGGATGATTTCTTTATCACGTTGGAAGACGCATACCATGCATTGGAAAAGCAGATTGGCAAGAAGGTCATCCATCCAAAAGCCATCTACCGGCCGTTTACGGATTTTTCAAATCAAAATGACTGGCAAGGAAGGCAATTCGAACCTGAATTCAGCACGTATGTTGACGACATCAAAATGAGTTCACTAGGTATTGAAAATATCAATGACCCACTAGGAGGAATCCTGATTGGCAAAAGTGGCTACGTAGACCTTCCTGCTCTACTTAGTGCCTACAAAAAACTACTCGTAAGTAAGGGGATCTACCATGAAGAGGTGTTTGATGTTTCACAGATGTCTGTAGAAAAAGACGAGGTACGCTACAATGGGTGGTCTGCAACCAAGATCATATTCTGTGAAGGGACGAGCCTTTCATCCCTTTGGAAGGACCTTCCATTCCGTCCGGTCCGAGGTGAGATCATTGATATTGACTGTAACTTACCTAAGGACAAAATTATCAATCAAGGTGTGTTCATTATTCCCAAGCAGCATTTCTTCACTGTTGGCTCTACGTATGACCACCAGTTGCTCACGTTTGAACCACAGAATCGAGGAATTGAAGATATTGAACGACGATTGGGCAAAATTTTTGCTGGGGAATACCGTATCTTAGATAAGAGAGCCGGAGTAAGACCTGCGACACACGATCGTAAGCCTTACATTGGATTTCATAAAAAATTTAGAACCTTAGGTATTTTTAACGGGTTTGGAACCAAAGGTGTCTCTTTAACACCTTACTTTGCCAAACATTTTGTACAAGCACTGGAGGATAACATTGAAATTGAAAAGGAAGTTAATGTTGAGAGAGTCTATCAGTAAAACAGCTTTAGTTGCACTGTTTTGCTTGACCGGCGGTGTGCTTTTTGGTCAGCATTATTCTACACCCTTCGGTCAAAATAGAATACAGTACAAAAACTTCGATTGGTACTACTACAGCACAAACAACTTCGACATTTACTATTACCCTGGAGGCCAAGAGTACGCCTTGGAAGCCGTCAATTTTCTCGAGGATGAATTTGTCACGTTAACAGACAAATTAGGGTATGCACCCTATAGCAAAACCAAGATCTTCATTTACAATTCAATTCACGATCTCCAGCAAAGCAACGTAGGAATAGACGGTGCAGTCTACACGATTGGCGGACGTACTGAATTTGTAAAACTGCAATTGGAGGTGGCTTATCCCGGAGAGGCCCACCAATTCAAGCAAGACCTCATCTACAAACTTTCGAGCAACCTCATTCAGGACATGATGTATGGAGGAAGTCTTGCTGAGATTTTCCAGAATAGCTATCTGCTATCGTTGCCAGAATGGTTTATCGACGGCGCAGCAAGATACATTGCTTTCGGATGGTCACGTGAAATGGATGATTTTCTGCGTGACTACATGTCGGGAAAGAAAATCAAAAAACTGACCAGAATCAACGGAGAGCAAGCGGCCATGATTGGTCAAAGCATCTGGAATTACATCGGAGTTCGATACGGTGAGAGTAACATTTCCAATATTCTCAATCTCACCCGCATCATTCGAAAAGAGGAAAACAGCATTGCCAATACACTAGGGCTCTCTTTTAAGACCTTTTTAAATGAGTGGCAAACGTACTATCTGTTGCAAAAGGTGGAGGTAGAGGAAAAATACAGTCAAGTCGACACTGAAAATGAATTGGAAAAAATCCGAGGGATTAAAGACCTAATTACCTCAACTGTCTCGTTCAATAAAGATGCTACAAAGGTGGCTTATGCTGTGCTAAAGAATGGGAGGTACATCGTGTATTCAAAGGATCTTTCCTCAGGACAAACAAAGAAGATTGTAACGGGCGGATATCGCATAAATGGTCAGGATGTGGATCGGCAACTTCCCTTGCTGGATTGGCAAGACAATTCGACCGTTGGGGTAATCCTATTCAGGAGAGGCTTTCTCTACTTGAACACCTTCAATGTAGAAACGGGAGATAAAGGTCAAAAACCGCTGACACGATTCAGACAAATTGAAAGTTTTGCCTTCAACGACAATGGAAGGCTAGCAGTAATATCAGGTGACATCGATGGGCAGAATGACCTCTTCCTCACCGCCATGAACCGAAGTGCGCTTCGAAGAATTACGCGAGACGCTTATGATGACCTGGATCCAACATTTGTACCGGGAACGGCGGCGATACTCTTCAGTTCAAATCGCGTAAACGACTCCATTCGAGTTGCCGATGTAAGTCTTTCCAGCCTTGACAATAATTTCAATCTTTTTGTCTATGACCTGGATACTACCACAAATCTGTTTTATCGCGTCACAAACATGCTGGGTGAAGATCGAAAACCTTACGCACGAGACCAGACAGAACTGTATTATATCAGCGACCAAAAAGGAATTTCGAATTTATATAGATACTCATTCCGAGATTCAGTCCACACACAGATCACAAATTTTGATCGTTCCATCATTAGCTACGACCTTCATTTTGATCCTGACATGCTGACGTACATCATGCTTGATGATGGCAATCACCGTATTTTCTTAGATTCGAAGACCAACCTTTCCACCAGTAAGTTTACGCTGGAAACACCGCGTCAACGGCGTGAAAATGCGATCAGGGTCGTGACACGTGTATTGACCAACCAGAAACAAAAAACGGAGGAAGTTATAGTTGAAAAGGACATTTCGGACACCGAAGACTTTGTTTTTGATACCGAGCCTGATTCAGCACAAGGCGACAACCCCAACTGGATAGACACAGACAATTATGTCTTCGAAGATGAGTCGGACAATGCGTATCAGCCGGAATCCTTTTTTAGCAAATACCAGAGTTTCGAGCAGGAAAATGAGCGAATCGGGCCGATACCCTATCAGCCTCGCTTTACCTTCAACAATGTGATCACTTCCTTCCTTTGGGATCCGTATCGAAATTTCATGATGCTTCTTGAAACCGAGATCAACGATGTCTTGGAAAACTACAAACTCAAAGGCGGAGCATTGGTCAAACCGGACTTACGGCAAGGGGACATCTATGCTGAATTTCAATACCTAAAGTATTGGATGGATTTTAAGTTCAGAATTGATCGAAAAACCTACCTGATCGAAAAAGCGGCAGATCCGAACTTTCTTCAGAAATATCAGATGAGCAGCTATAAGCTGACCGCTTCTTTGCCGGTAACACATACCCTACGAATACAAGCAACCCCGTTTATCACACGAACAAATTTCACCAACCTGAATTTTCTTAGTGTAACAGGACTTGCTTCTGACCAAGCCCGCAACAGTCAGCAAAGCTATGCGGGAGGTAGTGCGGCCATCGTCTTTGACAATACGATCGAAAAATCCTTCAACTTGTTTCAGGGAACCCGAGGATTATTGGAGTTTACGCAACATGTACACCTGACGGATCAATCTCGAAATTTCAGCAATATCCGATTGGATTTCAGGCACTACCAGCGGGTTCATCGCGAAATTACGTGGGCGAGTAGGATACTGTATGGCAAGCAGATGGGCAGAGCCAGAAAAGACTATATGCTGGGTGGAATGGACAATTGGCTTTTTGCCAGAAGCGACTCTCAGGGGGAACAAGATCCACTAGTCTTCGAGAATGACATAGACAACAGTGACTTGTTTTTCAATGAATTTGTCACCAACCTTCGTGGCTTGGATTTCAATGAGGCCTTTGGCTCTGATGTCTTGGTTCTGAATTCTGAATTGAGAGTTCCCCTGTTTCAATACCTTGCTAATGGGCCAATAAAGTCCAATTTCCTTCGAAACTTCCAAGTCATTGGCTTTTTTGATATGGGATCTGTTTGGACAGGAAAGCCTCCTTTCAGGGACGGAAGACCCATCACGAGGCTTTATCAGCAAATCGATCCAAACTCGAATCGCCCTGGACCGATCTCCGCGGAAATCGTGAAATTCCAAAACCCCTGGCTTGGTGGCTACGGATGGGGTATACGCACAGTACTCTTAGGGTACTACCTCAAGTTTGATGTAGCTACGCCCTACCTTGACGGATCAGCTCGGAATCGAAGATTTTATTTCACATTAGGACTTGACTTCTAGTCCTTCCGTAAATTTGGGCATGCAATATTCCATGACCGGCTATGGCCGCAGTGAGCGAAAAACCTCGCAATTTTTGATTACCTGCGAAGTGAAGACGCTCAATAGCAAATTCCTTGATTTTTCTCCGCGCATCCCTAAAGAGCTATCATCGAAAGAGACATTGATCCGTAATCTTGTGACTGAGAAGCTCAAGAGGGGGAAAGTGATGCTGAACGTTGAATTGGAGGTAGATGCCAATGACGAAGGTCAGGTGCAGGTCAATGACAAGCTCTTCCAAGCCTACTATAACAAATTTGCGTCCCTCGCTATGTCCGTAAATGAAAGCGAGACGGACTTGGTAAAAATGGCAATTGAAGCTCCTGAAGTGATCACACAGTATGAGCTGAAGGAAGATGAAATTCCCTGGGAAGAGATTGAAGCATGCCTAGAAATCGCTTTAGATGCATGTATGGAATTCCGAAAGCAGGAAGGGGATGCATTGGCTAAAAAGCTCCAAGATTATATTCAAAACATCGGTTCTGGTTTAACCGCTATCGGGCAGGCAGATCAAGTGCGAGACGAGAACATTCGTGCAAAAATCCATAAGAGTCTGGACGAAATTCGAGACAAAGTGAAGGTTGACGAAAATCGATTCGAACAGGAATTAATCTTCTATCTTGAAAGACTTGATATCAGCGAAGAAAAAGTTCGACTTGGTCAACACCTTACGTATTTCAGCGAGACCCTTTCCACGAACGAACATGCAGGAAAAAAGCTTGGCTTTATTGCACAAGAGATTGGCAGAGAAATCAACACCATAGGTTCAAAAGCCAACGATGCGGAGATTCAACGGACGGTGGTAAATATGAAGGATGAACTGGAAAAGATAAAAGAGCAGGTCCT
>CAZQJU010000030.1:0-36562 GCA_964593185.1 uncultured Roseivirgaceae bacterium | reverse complement strand
ATGGTCATTGCAGTACTTAGTAAAATTCTAGTTTTCATAATTTCTAGTTTATCGCTGAAGGGAATAATCCCCACGAATTCATTTATTCAATAACTGTGCTTAATTGTTTCCTACACTTTGATTTTCTACTAATCCCAGATCTTCAAGTACAAAATCCGTGTAATCGTGGATGGGATCTGTATATATCATGACTAAATCTCCCGACTTATCAAAAACGATCTGCAGCCGATTGTTCTTTGCAACACGCTCTACAGATTCGAAAACTTGATCTTGAATGGGCTTTACAAGTTCCTTCTTCTTCAGAAAATATAAGCCGTCAAAACCAAAAATGGATTGTTGATACTCCTGCACTTCCTTCCAGTTTCGCTCTATCTCCGAATTCCGTTCTTCCCACATTTCCTTCGTCAGTAATACTTCCTCGGCTCTAAGATCAACCTCCATCTGCTCGACTTCCTGATACAGATCCTGTATTTCCTTCTCCCAACCGGTTGCCAACTTCTCTATTTCACCCTGTGCTTCCTTATATTCCGGCATCTTTTCCAGAATATACTGGGTATCCACGTATCCAAATTTCTGCGCAAAAGTAAGATTTACCGCAAAGAGAGCAAACAGAAGGACTTTAATCTTTTTCATAAACATCATGTTGGATTATTATCGGATCTGCTGTCCGATAGAAAAGTGGAATTGAGGTCCGGCATTTTCAAGCTGACCGTCAACACGATCAAAACCGTACGCCCAGTCAATTCCCATAAGTCCAAACGCTGGCATAAAGATTCTAAGGCCCACACCTGCAGATTTTCTTACATTGTATGGGTTAAAGTCTGCAAAATTGTCCCAGTTGTTCCCTGCCTCGAGAAATGTTTGCGCATATATTGTGGCCGATTGTGCGAGTGAGATCGGGTACCTGATTTCCATCACATACTTGTTGAAGATGGTACCGCCTTCGATGTTGTTTTCGAGATCAACAGGCGTAATAGAGTTATTAGGATAGCCCCTTAGACCGATAACATCTGTCCCCAACAAGAAATTTTGTCCTGTGAGTCCATCACCACCTAGCTGAAACCTTTCAAAAGGCCCCACTCCAACCCGATCAGTGTACGATCCCAGGTAACCAAAGTGTGCTCTGGCCGCCAAGACCAATTTTCCTGTAAGTGTAAGGTAGTACTTACTATCAAAATTCCATTTATGATACTCCAACAATCTAAATCGCTCTTCCGGAGAAGCATTTTCATAATCCAGGTCTCTCCAAAGCGAGAACGGAGGCGTGAAGGACGCCGCTAGTGAAACCTCGGACCCGTTTCTCGGATACATCGGGTTGTTTACGGAACGTCTGGCTATTGTTGCATTAAACGTCAAGCTATTGGCAACACCTGTGTTAAAACCTAGTGAACGACTAAAGAAGTTGTTGAGCTCATACCGCTGATAAGAAATTCCCGTGCTGACTACGAAAAAATCATCGGGCCATTGGACACGTCTGCCAAGAGAAACAGAGGCTCCAGTCACGATCAATTCGCCCTCTGGACGTCCGGTGTCAAATCTTCTAATAATTCTCTGGATTGATTTGTTGTAACTTAATCCCAATGAATTTGGCTTGCGACCACCTAACCAAGGCTCCTGAAACGTAATTGAATAGCTTTGAAACTGTCTTCCGTTGGCCTGAAACCGTATACCTAACGATTGACCATCTCCTACAGGCAATCCTCTCCAGTTTTCTGGTTTGAAAATGTTCTGGACTGAGAAGTTATTGAAGGAGACACCAAAGGTCCCCACAAACCCAAATGCGCCACCCCAGCCTCCGGAAAGCTCGATCTGATCGTTGGATCGTTCTACCAACTCCCAGTCTATGTCTGCTGTCTCATTGATAGGATCAGGAATCACATTCGGATTGATCTGCTCTGGGTCAAAGTAACCAAGTTGCGAAAGCTCCGATTGTGTCCGAATTAAATTAGAACGACTGAACTTATCTCCCGGTCGTGTCCAAAGCTGCCTTAGTATTACGTAGTCGTTGGTCTTGTCATTCCCACTGACAGATATCTTGTTTAAGGTTGCCTGTGCTCCCTCATATATTCTCATCTCCAAATCAATTGAGTCGTCTTTAACTGCAACTTCAACAGGATTTACATTAAAGAACAAATAGCCATCGTCCATGTAAAGCGAGCTAATGTCCGCTCCATTCGGATTAAAGTTCAGTTTTTTGTTAACAAGATCAAGGTCATAGATATCACCCTTCTCGATACCCAAAATCTGTTCGAGTTGCTCATCTGTATAGATGTAGTTTCCTGACCAGCTGATGTCTTTGAAATAGTACTTATTTCCTTCGTTGATGGTAAGGTCAATGTTCATGTATTTGTTGTCGATACCGTACGTCGTATCAGCCACTATTTCAGCATCGCGAAATCCCTTGGAATTATAAAACCCGATCAACAAATCTTTATCAGCCTGGTACTCGTCCTCCACAAACTTTGCTTGTTTGAAGAAGTTGAAATTCACGTGCTGAGCCAGGTATTCTCTGGTTTCTTCTTTTGAAATCTTCTTTTGGTTCTTCACCAGCTGAACAAAATTGGATGGCTTTAGAAGCTTTGGAGCATTTTCAATTACCTCGGTTGGTAAGGAGAACTTAGGAACCATCCCGGTCTTTTTAAATTTTGATCGAAGTTTTGCTGAAGTGAACTCGTCGTTTCCTTCGAACTGAATATTTCTAATTTTTACTTTCTGGCCACGGTCAATTTCTACTCTTAGGTAGGCGCTGTTTCGAAGTATCGTGTCAGCTTGCTGAATGATATCAACTTCAGCATTAAGAAATCCCTTGCTCTCAAGGTATCTATATACAGCTAGTTCCGTATTTTTCAAAAGGACATCGGTGAGCATTTTACCGCGAACAACGCCAATCTTCTCTTCGATTTCCCCCTGCTGAGTTTTGTTTACCCCTTTGATGGTGTATTTGGTCAGTCGGGGTCTTTCGGTTAGTTCGATTACCAGCCAAATCTGGTCATCTTCGACCTTAGAAGCATTGATGGAGACACTTCCGATGATTCCCTGCTTCCAAAGTTTTTTTATTGCGCTGGTTATTTCATCTCCGGGCACTCTGATTTTGTCCCCAACACGTAAGCCGGAAAGAGATATTAAGGCATTGTTATCTAGAAACTGTACCCCTTTGACTTCAATGTCTGCGATGACGTATTCTTTCGGACTGGAATAGTTGATTGAAAGTCCCGACGGCTGACTATTTTGGTTTCGACCAAAAACAACCTGACCAACTACCTCCTGCGTCAAATACAGAAGCACTACCAGAATAAATATCCTTCTCATACTTTCACTTGTTCACTTGTTTTTCCAAATCTCCGCTCCCGACGCTGATAAGACATTATTGCTTCATGCAAATCTCTCTTTCGAAAATCAGGCCATAAGACATTGCTGAAATACAACTCTGTATAGGCAAGTTGCCATAGCATAAAATTGCTGATGCGCATCTCCCCGCTTGTTCGTATTAACAACTCAGGATCAGGAATTCCTGATGTGCTGAGGTTTCTTTCTATATCAGATGCAGAAAAAGCCTCGTTAGTTGGTCCAATTTTGTTCATGGCCTGAACAAGATCCCATTTTCCGCTGTAATCCAAAGCCAAAATCAATTCCATTCCGCCATTTCCTTCGGTGATTTCAATGGCCTCATTTAGGCTTTTCCGAGCTGCATCTGGAAGATTTTCAATTTGCCCAATTGCCGAAAGTCGAATGTTGTTTTCCTGGAGTGTTGGTAATTCGTTTTTAATGGTCTTAACGAGTAGCGTCATTAGGCCATCTACTTCCAGTTTAGGCCTCCCCCAATTTTCGGTTGAAAAGGCAAACAAAGTCAGGTGTTTTACTCCAAGTTCAGCGCTACCCTCCGTCACATCCCGTACTGCTTCAATGGCATTCTGATGCCCGAAAATCCGCTTCACCCCCTGCTTCTGCGCCCACCTGCCATTACCATCCATAATCACGGCAATGTGATTTGGTAATTTGCTCTTATCGATTTCAAAAGTCTGCGATTCCACCCTGGATTTTTAAAAGGCTACAAAAATGCCTTCTTTTTTTAATTAAGTGAAACAAAGTCAGGGAATTAACTTCTATTAACGTGCTAAAATGGACTGATTTGGTCTGTAAGGGAAAGGGCACGGTACGTTGAAGAGAATAACACTAAATGAAATACCAGAATAAAAATACCAATCGTCATCCTTCGGGTTTCCATACTGATAGTTTTTGTTCGTGACATCTCCATCTGAAATGCCGTCCAGATAATCAAAAAACATCTTTCTTGCACCGGCTTCAATTCCAATGGTATATTTCTTTTGAATCAAGTATTTGAATCCTACTCCCATCGGAAGGGAGAACTGAAATCTTCCCACTTCTTCATCTGTGGGGGCATTGTACCGGATTATACCAACACCGGCAAATATGTATGGGGAATAGTTGACCTGCGAATTCTCCGTTTTAAAATCCAGAAAGTGATATTCAAAGACAGAGGAAACTTCAATGAGATTTGCACTGAAAGAGTGACCCCGTTCGACTGCGAATGCATCAATTGGTGTTTCACTTGCCTTCAATGTCCCAACCGTAGCTGCAAGTCGTACCGTCAAAATTTCAGAAAAATTCATGCGATAGAACCCAGTACCCGCGAATGAGCTGGTACTAAAGCTGTATCCCCGTACAAGATCTCCAGAATAATTCATGGAGCCTACACCACCACCAAACTCGATAAATTGAGCTGATGCTTGAATACTCGCAAATAGTAAGAGTAAGGATATATTCCTTTTCAATGGTATTACCTGTATTTTGCCCTTCTTTTGATGACTCCACCCATGATGTAGGTGAGTTTTAGTTGGGTCATCATTAGAAGATCATTCCCATCAGGATTTCCTCGAATATCACCTCTAGAGGCAGAATAGAAGCCATCAGCGCCTTGAGAAATTGTGAACCCACTCAAGTCACGTGCATTTCCTTTGGAATCAAACGGAATCGCACTTCGATCGGAAAGTGCTCTCGCAAGTGGATCTGTAAAGCTTGCTAAATCTGGATATTCTCGGCTACTTACATCATCAATGTAGTCAGTGAAAAGATAACGAATGCCTATCTCCAATGTTGCATTCAAAGGAGTTCCGGGTAATCGCATTGTTGCGCCTACAGCCACTGGAATAGAGAATTCAATATTGCTGTAGCTTACACCTTCTGTTTCAAGGGGACGAAGTTTCACCCATTCTCCCGCTTGATCAATGGGATCGGTAGAGTTTACTCCACCAGTCTGATAGTTGAAATCAGGAACCAATGCCATTGGCTCGTGATGGAAAACAGCACCGCCTAAGAAGATATATCCATTGATAGGCAAACGTTGGTTCGGGCCGCCATAGTTTGGCAATAAATAGATTTCGAGTCCCAATTGAAATTCTTTGATATCATTTCGGAAACTAAGGTTCCTAATATATCTACCGATGTTCTCGTTATTCGAGGGATCGGTAGAGGCATCGTCTCCGAATACTCTAACCCAGTTTAATCCGGCTCGAATGCCCAGCGTGTGATTGACTTTGTACCCTCCAAATACACCAAAACCTGGACGTGTGAAAGAAACGTCAGTACTTGCTCTTCTTGGAAGCGGTGCCAGGTCACCAAAATAATTTCCGGCATTAATTCCCCCGCCCACATAAAAGTAAGGTTGAAATCTGCCCGCACTGAAACGAGATCCGCTGTAGCGAGAAATTTTCTTATTGTTCTGCCGTCTCTTCTTGTACTTATTTTTCTGAGCGTCAGCATTGTATGCCAGGCTTAGCAAAAATACGGATAAGAAAATGGCTAATATGCTCTTAAGTTTCATCGATTATGGCGATTTCATTACCGTTGAAAAATCAAAATCTGACTTTTCATCCTCTAATTAACTAGAAAATTGTGCTTAAAACTAACTGTTTTCGTCAAAATTAAAGTGTCAAGCTACAGTTTTGGGTGCTTTTTTTCGATGAAAGACCCCTCTAATTCCGTTTATCAAAGCCCCAGCCAAGTTTGTTACGTATGGTGTCAGGAAAGTTGATTCCTTCAATCTTGACTAAGTGTGCGTAAAATGGGGCTTTTTTCACCACCACTTCCAGGTCTTTCTCAATCGTTTCTGACCTTGAGTCCAAGGAAATCAGGTAGCTTCTTTCCCGAGTTTCAATCTCAAATCTGAGCTCTGAATCATCACTGATAATCAATGGACGAACGTTAAGATTATGTGGACTTACAGGGGTGATCACAAAATCTTTGGCATCCGGCATCATCAGTGGTCCCCCACAGCTGAGCGAATACCCGGTGGAACCTGTTGGAGTAGCCACCATAAGTCCGTCTGCCCAGTACGTGTTTAGGTATTGACCATTGACATAGCTTTTTACGCGAATCATGGAGGATAGGTCCTTCCTTAGTATTGCACATTCATTCAAGGCAAAGTTCTTACCATCAAAAAGCGCCATATTCGACTCAAGCTGAATCAAGGATCGCTTTTCAATTTTATATCTTCCCTTGAACAATAGAAACAATGATTCTTTGATATGGTCTTTTGCTATGGAAGCCAGAAAACCCAGTCTTCCCATATTGATGCCCAAGGTTGGGATTTCTTTATCACCCACCAAAAGAATCGATTCTAGAAATGTGCCATCTCCACCTAGACTGAACACAAGGTCGGCCTCGCTCGGAATTTCATCTACCACTGGAAAATCCGCCTTCAATGCTGCATTCCGTTGTGCGAAGCTTGAGGAAAAAGCGATCTCTATCTGCTCAATGGCGAGACGATCCAAGATTTGAGTGAAGTATTTCTCAGAATCTTCTTCAATCTTTAGCCCATGAATAATTGCTTTTTTGATCACGGATCGAGGAATTTCATCAAATGACCAAATCGATCTTTTTCGTCGAAGGATCTATCTTCTGTATTGTAGGAAGAGATAACCTCATAGCCACTTTTAGCTAATCCGGTGCAAATCTGATTTACATCTTGGTTATTGATTCTTAATACAATTTCAATCAATGCAGGGTCATCCGAATCAGGCTTCACATTGGCACCTAGAATTGCGGATTCATTCATCTCAACAATTCTTGAAATTTCGGATAGTGAATAATCATTCAACGCAGTCCTTAGGATAATGATGGCTCCAACCGCATTGACAATGGCTGTATCCGCAAACTCTTTAAGAATATCTTCAACGACCACTACTCCCTTGAATTCATTATCATGACTCATCACGGCTACCATAGTCATTTCATGCTCACTCATCACTTTAAGCACATCATAGTAGTGACGATTGGGCTCAACAACACATGAATTTCCCTCCAGTGGGTAATCTCCAACCAGAGGCTTCATGATATCCGAGTCGAAAAGCATTTCTTCCGAAATAAATCCCAGCAAGGCAGTCTGATCTACCACAGGTAGCTCTTTTACTCGGAATTCATCCATCCACTGTTTAGCTCTCGTAATATCGTCGTCCACTTTGAGTGGCGGTACCATGTAATTGATTAATTCTTCTGCAACCATTTTCAACAATTTAGTATACAAACGTCAAATATTCCTGCTTTGCCGAAGGAATGCTGTCAAGCGAGTCAATTAGGTCTTGAACATACGGGATCAAGCGACCAATCCATTCGAAGCTGGCAGGTCCGATTTGCACCAGATATGGGAAAATCACACTTTCATTCAAGAAGCTTTTTTGAACCTCAAAACCTACCGAATCAAATATCCAGGCAAGCATACTGATCAAAAATCCCCATTTTGCAACTCCTGTTATTGCTCCCACCAGGGTGTCAAGCGTACCGAAAATTGTAACATCTATCATCTTCTTCAACATCTTGGCACCCAATTTCAGTCCGAGAGTCAACAATACAAATAGTCCGACAAATACACCTATCGCGATAATATCTACATAGCTGCTATCGGCGAACAACCAGGTTGTAACCGGAATCGTGAACTGTAAGGCCAAAATCAATCCAATGAAAAACCCAAAAAAGGAAACAACTTCTACGATAAAGCCATTCATAAATCCTTTTATGGCGCCAAATCCAAGGATTACAAGCAGTATAATATCTGCCGTATGCAAGCTAGTTTAACAGTTTTCTGGCCACTGCCGAGATTGCTTTGCCATCGGCTTTTCCCGCAAGCTTTTTGGTGGCGGTACCCATTACTTTTCCCATATCTTGAGGCCCGGCTGCTCCAACTTCTTCAATGACTTTCTTGACCTCCTCTTCCACTTCCTGCTCCGAAAGCTGCTTGGGCAGGAAGCTTTCAATTACTTCTAGCTCAGATTTTTCGGTAGCTGAGAGGTCATCCCTTCCCTGCTCCTCAAAGACTGCGATTGAATCTCTTCGCTGCTTGGCGGCTTTCGTTAAAAGTTTCATCTCGGTATCTTCCGAAAGATCTCCGCCTCCACCTTTCTCCGTCTCAGCCAATAAAATCTGTGACTTTATTGCACGTAGTGCCCTTAGTCGATCCTTGTCTTTATTAAGCATTGCCTGCTTGATCTCGGATTCTATCGTTGCTTTTAAGCTCATAGTTTTGTGTTTTTTAATGAACAACTTTGCGAAGAAAAACATTCTTTATCTATGACCCAACTGAGTGTGAATATCAATAAGATTGCTACCCTGAGAAATGCTCGAGGAGGACGCAATCCAGATCTAGTTCAAGTAGCCAAAGACTGCGAGCGTTTTGGCGCAGAAGGAATAACGGTACATCCAAGGCCGGACGAACGCCACATCACTCGAAAAGATGTTTACGCCCTCGCAGAAGTGGTGACGACCGAATTCAACATAGAAGGCTACCCCGATAAGCGATTCATGCAAATAATTAGAGAGGTACAACCAACACAAGCCACCCTTGTCCCTGATCCGCCAGATGTGCTGACCTCGAATGCAGGATGGGATACCATCAGAAATGAAGGGTTACTCAAAGACATTATTGCGGAAATTAAATCGTATGGTGTCCGTACCAGCATCTTCATCGAACCTGAAGTGAAGTTGATGGAGGGAGCCAGGCAATGTGGTACAGATCGAGTGGAACTCTATACCGAGATGTACGCCTCTGGTTTTCATCAGAATAAAAACCAAGCCATTGAACCGTATGTTGTCGCCTCCGCACATGCCACATCTCTTGGGCTTGGGCTGAATGCGGGTCATGATTTGAACTTGAACAACCTAAAATTCATCAAGCAATCAATCCCAAATATTAAAGAAGTCTCCATTGGTCATGCATTAGTTTGTGATGCACTTTACTACGGTTTAGAAAATGTAATCCCCATGTACAAACGTCAGCTGGATTTAAATTAAATGCTAATCATTTTAGCAAAAAGAATTATTTTTGAATGATGGAGCTTAGTCTAATTTTCTTAGCAGTCGGACTTTTGATTGGTGCCCTCGTCGCCTGGTTAGCCGCACGTTTAATGCGTTCAAAAGGGCCTTCCGGCTCCTCTGATCTCTCGATTAAACTGCAATTGGAAGTGGAGCGATCCAAGAAACTGTATGATGAGTTACAACTTCTGAATGCACAATTGGCAGAGGAGCGAGAGAAAGTTCTGCACTTGAACAATCAAAATGCTACGCTAAAGGCCAACTACCAGAACATTCAAACAAAACTAGAGGAGCAAAAAGGAGAACTTGGCCAGTTGCAACAGAAGTTTACCGTGGAATTTAAGAACCTGGCCAACGAAATATTTGAAGAGAAAAGTAAAAAGTTTACTGATCAGAATAAGAGCAATCTGCATCAGTTGCTTGGACCGCTCGGGGAGCGACTTCAGGAGTTCGAAAAGAAAGTTGACCAAACCAATAAAGAAAGCCTGGAGCGAAGCACTGCGCTAAGAGAACAGATTCTGGGATTGCGAGAGCTAAATGACCGAATGACCAAGGAAGCCTCCAACCTTGCGAAAGCATTAAAAGGAGATGTGAAGACACAAGGAAACTGGGGTGAAATTATCCTGGAGCGAATACTTGAAGAATCGGGTCTGGAAAAAGGTCGGGAATATTTTGCCCAGGAAACTTACCATTCGGAAGCCGGAAGAAGGCTTAGACCTGATGTTATCATTAAGCTTCCTGAGAATAAAAATGTGGTCATTGATTCGAAAGTATCACTTACCGCATACGAGAAATACATGAGCACCGAAGACGATGTGGAAAAGGAGGCCCAGCTAAAGGCGCATCTTATGTCCATGCGCGCCCATATCAAAGGTCTTGCGGAAAAGAATTATCATCAGCTTTTTGATGGAGGATCCTTGGACTATGTCCTCATGTTCGTACCCATTGAATCCGCATTTGCATTGATGTATCAAAACGGTGAGAACCTCTATAATGAGGCGCACGAAAAAAGCATCATTATCGTGAGTCCTACTACGCTTATTGCGACGTTACGAACGATTTCCAGCATTTGGAAACATGAATACCAAAATAGAAATGCCTTGGAAATTGCCCGACAAGGTGGCGCGCTCTACGACAAATTCAAGGCCTTTGTAGATGACCTGATGGAAGTGGGAAGATCGCTCGATAAATCCAAACTTCAATACAGCCAGGCCATGAATAAACTGGTAGATGGAAAGGATAACCTGATCAGAAAGACCGAACGTTTGAAAGAACTCGGCTCAAAAACGACTAAATCAATTGAAGACAAGCTCCTCCACAGGGCCGGTAAAGACGATGTAGATGAACCCCCTCAACTTTTCTAATTGGGGGTAGCTATTGTACTAGTTTTGCAAAAATTATTTTAAATGGAATTGACTTCAGATAACAAACTGAAAAAGATCATCATTGTAGGAGATCGGGTGTTGATAAAACCTACAAAAGAGCCTCAAAAAACGGATAGCGGCATTTACCTACCCCCAGGTGTTCAGGAAAAAGAAAAAGTACAAAGCGGCTACATTGTTAAGACAGGACCCGGTTACGCCATTCCCAATGTCGCAGAGGAGGAGGACTGGAAGCCTGAGGAAGATAAAGTGAAGTATGTCCCCCTGCAGGCGCAGGAAGGGGACCTGGCCATTTTCCTTCAGAAAGGAGCCTTCGAAGTAATGTACAATAAAGAGAAATACTACATTGTCCCGCAAGCGTCTATTCTCATGCTTGAAAGAGAAGAGGACTTGTTCGAGTAGACCGAGTAGATAAAGACTTCTTTCAATGTATACTGAGAGGCGGAAGTACGTCGAACACCAATAAAAAAGGCCACTCAACGTGGCCTTTAACTATACTAAAAAGATGTCTTATTTCGTCACAGTCACAGACTGAGGGTAGATCGTTACAAATCCAGTAAAAATACCGATCAGCGAATCCACGAAAGTTCTTTCACTCTTAATGGTATAGTCGGATGCTCCACCCGCCATTTCCTTAGAATCAACGTCGTTCAACGGAACCAATCCCCAAAGTGCATACCATTGTCGTTGGGTTTGTTCAACACCAGTCTGAGCACCATTTCCTACTGTGTGCTCAAGCGTGAAACATGAGCTTAGCCCGATGACAAATACCAATGAAAGGATTAGTGATTTAAGTGTTCTTTTCATGCCTTTTCTAATTTTTGAAAGTTTAGTTATTTATTGATGCGATCGAAGATTCGACCATTGTTGCATGTGAAGATATGGTATTCCTAGGAATAAAGTAGTGAACAGCTGAAATAGGGAGACTATTCACTGATTTCTTAATATTGACTTTGAATAAGACCACTTGTTCATTCTGCAGGACCGTCTGTTCAAAATACAAATCATTATGTTGAAAATCTGAGTGCTGCAGTCCTAACCATTTACCGCTCTTAAGATCCAGAGAATCTTGATTAAGTTGATAAGGAGGATTTTCTACACAGACCAAAAAAGCTTCCCTAACCGTATCTTGAAACACTTTCTTAGCCAATCCTCCATCTTGATAAATGGTAGAATCAATTAAGTTCAAAAATGCGCTGTCCGCCATGGACCAATCGATCGGCACTTGAAATTGAATGGAATCACCTAGCGAAACCATGCTGCTTCCCAGCTGCTTCTCGTTGTAATTGAGAACTACGGTATCTGACGAGTCCTTGGTTTTTGAACAAAAACAAAAGAGTAAAGCCAAGGGAAGTATTTTTTTCATATTGCACTCGCTATTTTCAATCTTCAATCATTTCAAGGCTGCCTTTCCATTGTTCTGGGATTTCATCAATGGAAAAGATTTTGAGTTCTGGCTTGTGAATACTTGCCGAGAGCTGCTCCATTTGCGCAACCACGAATTCCTTACTTGGCTTATACATAGCACCCGTTGCCGGATCAACGATTAGAAGTCCAATCAACCCACCAAAAAGGGCATTGCCAGCATACCAACCATCGACCCTGAACTCAATCAAAAAGTTGATCGGCTTATAGCCTTCCTTCTCGAACTTTGCCATATACCGAGCTCTCTTGAAGTATTTATGGCCAGACTTCAGAGAAACGTAGGTAGGAGTTTCTCCACTGAAAATGGTTACATCGTTCCGCATGTTGACAACAGTCACCTCAGCTCCGGAAGGCTTACTTGAGAGACTTAGGGGATACCTGGACTTACTCACGATGGTAGCACAGCTCGTAAGTATGGATAAGAAAAGAAGAAAAGAAATATTTTTCATAGGTTGGGGTTCGTGGAAATTACTACGCTTGCCTCTTTTGCGAAGTACGTCAAGATCATGTCTGCACCAGCTCGCTTGATCGACAACAAACTTTCCAACATTGCCTTTTCCGGATCAAGCCAACCTTTTTCGCCCGCAGCCTTGATCATTGCATATTCACCTGAAACATTGTAAGCTGAAATGGGAATATTGAAGTTAGATTTCAACCGTTGGATAATATCGAGATAGGCTAATGCAGGTTTTACCATGAGCACGTCTGCTCCTTCCGTGAAATCTAATTCAGCTTCCAGCAAGGCCTCCTTGGCATTAGCAGGGTTCATCTGATACGTCTTTTTATCACCAAACTTCGGAGCGGAATCAAGCGCGTCTCTGAAAGGTCCATAAAAAGCACTTGCATATTTTGCGGTGTAAGACATGATACCCGTATCGGTAAAGCCATTTTCGTCCAACACGTTTCGAATGTAGCCAACTCGGAAATCCATCATATCTGAGGGGCCAATCATGTCAACACCAGTTTCGGCCTGGGCAAGCGCCATCTGACCAAGTATATCCAGGGTTTCATCATTCAGGATTTTACCGTCCTCCACAATACCATCGTGTCCATCTGAACTGTATGGATCCATGGCTACATCGGTAATAATCAGTGCCTCTGGAAATTCCTCCTTGATCCGGCTTAGTGACTTCAAATAAAAAAAGTCGGGATCGTAACTTTTGGTAGCTCGTTTATCCTTGTAGGATTCGTCGACCACAGGAAACACATCGAAACCCTTGATGCCCAGTGAAAGGCACTCTTCAATTTCCTTGAGCATTAGATCTTCCGATAGTCGAAAAATACCCGGCATGGATTGAACTTCGGACTTCTTTTTAGACCCCTCTAGCAAAAAGAGCGGCAAAATGAAATCATTAGAGCTCAATCTTGTCTCCTGAACCAAATCTCTGATTGCAGCGGTAGTTCTATTCCTTCTGGGTCGTCGCATTACGGCAAAGATATTTTCAAAATCTTACCCTGCGTCCCGCTTGCGTAACCAATATTTCCGTAAAAGCTAATTGCCCAATAATTCAGTGAATCCAATGTGGTCCAGGTAGACCCCATATCAGCAGAATAGTCCAGTCCTTTTGGACCGCAGGCAAAGGCATAATACTGTTTACCAACTCTGGTAAGGGATCCTCCATAGAATGCTCCTGTCACCTGAGGCTGACTTGCGAGTATCCAGTTGGAACCTCCGTCTTGGCTGAAAGCACAATTCTCGGTGTATTCATTGGGTTTAAGCAGATCCCCGCCCACTGCAAATCCGACCTGATCAATGAACGAAACGGCCGTATGGCCAGCAGCTTCCCCTTTAATAATTGGAGACTTTACGATTTTCCAACTCAATCCGTAATCCTCTGTGAGCAGAAACCGCGCATTGCCACCGGCTCCTGTTGCCACCCAGGCTTTCCCATTCTCTCCTGTGGTAACACATGAGCCACTTGCAGCAAAGCCTCCCTCACCCTTACCGGCTACGGGCATTTTGGTGGTATCTGCTCTTTGCCATGACTGACCTCCATCTACGGTGAGGAGTATGTAGGGGTGGCGGTCAATGGCATCTCCGTAGGCAATTCCGTTTCTGGAATCCCAGAAGTCAATGCAGTCGAGGAAACCCAAGGAATCTTCCATCACAAAGTTCTCTTCCCAGGAGTCTGGTGCCTTAAACGTGTACAACCTCGATAATGGCCCGGGACCTGCACTCATGAGAATTGCACGTTGCTGATCGAATGCATGGATATCCCTGAATTGAAGCGTATCGACCGTAGGGTGTTGGAACAGTGTCCAGTTTTCGCCTGCATCGGTAGTGCGAACAAAGGAGGCATCGTGCCCGCTGATCCACGTTGTATTTTCATCCACTATACTGATGGCCTGAAGGAGCGAAGAAGTAGGAGACTGAATTGATCTAGCTTTTGGTGAGATCTGACCTCCAGCACAAGAGATGAGCATAAAGAGGAGTGGTATGTGAAAGGTATTTGAACGAAAACTGTGCATTTACTTAAGTTTCGATTCTAAAGTTGATATTAACTCCGCATTTCGATTAATTGATCTTTCTATGGAAGATAAGTAAAACCCAATGCTCATCCGTAATTGAGAAATCAGTGCAATGGCAGCGGGTTCTTTTATTACTGTTGCAAGCTTTGTTGTGTCGATTGTTGAGACACCCAAAAAGGGCGGAAAGGTCCTATCCTCATGATTAAAAACGATGCTATTGTTAAATACCTCATGCTCGTTTAAAAAGTAAGGTCTGGTTTTAAGTTCCACGAGCTTATTAAATTCATCTTTGGCTTGGATGCAGATGTTTACACCCTGAAAGTAGGAATTGATCGCTTCCCTGGCTTGACCATCTCTCAGCTGGTCAATGGATATCTCATGGTTATTTTTCGTTACGGTATTGAACTCCACATTGCTAACGATGTAGTCTGGCAAAAATCCTGTGAACTGACCTGAACCTTTCGCAGCTTCATTCAACGCAAAATAGGTATCTAGATAGCTCGTATAACCTGAATAATACCTCCCTAGCAAAATTGAGTCTTTCTTCAGGTCGGCAATGATCAGCTGGTAGATCTCGCGCTCCTCACGAACTTGTTCTAGATCTCGAGTCCAATCGTCGATCTGAATAGCGATCAGTATCCCAACAACAACCAAAATGATTTCACCTGCTCCGATGAGCAAATAGGTTGAAAACTTATTTTCTTTCATTGCTTTACGACGTTTTACTTTGAATAATAATAGCATACCAAAAAGGTCAAATATCAAACTGTCTCCTTTTATTTACATTTCCGTCTATCACCTATATAGCTTTAGGAGGCCAGTTCTTCAATCTCTGCCTCTACCGCATTGAGAAGCATTTCTAACGCATTCCGACGATCCTTGTAGTGATCGTTTAGTTCTCTATAAATGACACTTAAATCATCAATGAGATTCAAAAAATACGTATCTGAGGACAATGAGGAGATGATATCTGAATCCAACATTGACTTTCCTAACTGGAAATTGTACATCCTGATATTGCCCTTCAGATAGTCCATGTACTCCTCAAACACGTTGAAAGCATAGTGTTCAGAAGCTCTCATTCTTTTTAGATCAGCCTCATGTGTGACAAATGAGGATCTGACATGAAGGTCACGAATGATTTCAAGGCTCCCTGCCCCAAGCACATTTTCCTTTGTTCCTTCTTGGCTTAGGTATTTGGTGTAGCCTATGAGCTCAAAGAGGATACTATCGGTTTCATCCAGTCCGACATCCCTTCCTGAGGAGGCGAAAGACTGAATTAGTACATCCGCTAAAGCTGACATTCTAGAGGATTTGATTGTTACTCGCTCTAGTTCCTTAATATTTACTTTCAAGTCACTTGCATAGCTTCTTAAATAACTAAGTTCCTTCTTTCGATCAATTCTCGACTGATTCCAATTGTTGATGTTTACAGCAATCAAAATCCCTATAACTACGAGGACAATCTCGCCTAATGCATAAAGCAGATAGGTGGTAATCTTATTTTTCTGCATCAGGTTCCGGCGTACTTTTCGAAGTAGAAGGAGCATCTATTGTATCTAATTCAAGTAAAATCTGGTCGATTAAATTGTAAAGAAGAGGGTAAAAGTTCTTAACATATTGAATTTCCCACAAATGGTTAAAGAATTTGTTTTCGACCACATAATTATTGAGAATCACGCGATTGTCAAATGCTATCGACGATCGCATAAACTCATTTTTTGGTACGCTACTAAATTTTTCAATGTCTAGAAAAGAAATATGCTCTTCCATAAATGGAACAACATTTTGGTTGAGATTTCGATACATGTTGTTTTCCTCCACCTTAAATAAATCAATTGAACTCCCCCAGTACAGTAGAAGCCCTTTCAGTTTATCATTTTCTAGTAAGTCTAGCTTGCCTGAATTCGTAATACTTCTAAAAACACCGTCGTTAATCGCCGCGGTAGGCGCTGTGAAGCAACGGTTCAACAAACTATCTAATTCGTTTTTATTTGCTGCTATTTTGGAAGATCCAAAAAGTCCAAGAAGTGCTTCAATTGAAGAAGAACTATTAATCAGGCTTTTTTCCGTTCTTTCCAAGATCTGCTTATTCAGTAAAAACTCATTTTTGAGATTTTTTAACAAGATGAGATCAGCGTCTTTCTCCTTTCGTGACTCATTCCAATTGTCTATTTGGACAGCAATCAATATCCCAAAAACCACAAGGACGATTTCCCCGACGGCATAAAGGAGATAGGTGGTTATTTTATTATTCATGAGCAGTTTTCGTCGTGCCTGTCGTAGGAGGAAGAGCATTAGTCTACTAATTTAGCTCGTAAGGTGCTCATAAGCATTTCATTCACTTGGATAGCTTCCTTCAGTTCAGCTATGGAAAAGCCCGAAGAAATACGTTGATAGGCCAATAGTTGAAGTAGCTCCTCGTCCCCAAACAACCTCTTACTTGACTCCTGGTCGATGACCGCTTCCCTAGGAAGGAATGCGTAGATATCCGGTTGAAACACATTTTCCACATTCCATACCTTTTTGCTTAGCGTATAGGGCCGTATCAATTCGTATACGCACATGTTGTATTCATCAATGGCGATTTGTACGCTCACCAAGTTCTCGCCATACTCATTGATCAGCTGTCTCACATCGATATCCCTGATGTCATCGATCACCTGCTGTTGATTTTTAATCATTGTCGGTGCAAACTGCGCATTGTATAAGAGATAATCATAAATTGGCCTTTCCTCTTCTTCCACGGAGGTTTTTACCTCCCGAAATATTCCATAATAATTGGCTTGGCGTCTTTTGAATCCATTTAACACCCCATTGAAATGAACCGAATCTTTCTTTAGGTCGGTGAGAATATCTTGATAGTACTTTAGCTGTTGCCTGGCCTTTTGTTTGTCTTCATTCCAATCATCAATCTGTACGGCAATCAGGATTCCAACTACTACGAGTATGATTTCACCAACCGCATAAAGTAAGTAGGTACTAAGCTTATTTTCGTTCATGGCTTTACGTCGTATTTGGCGTAGAAAGAACAGCATTATTCAAGGACCTTTGCTTTAAGTATTCTAATATCGGACACCGGGCGATCTTGGTCATTCACCGCTTGGCCAGCAATGGAATCTACAACGTCCATGCCTGATATCACCTCGCCAAAGACCGTATAGTTCTGATCAAGATGAGGCGTTCCTCCCATCTTACTGTAAATAGCCTGATGCTTACTGGGGATCGCATATTCCTCAAAGTCACTAAAGCTTTCTGATAGCACCTTCAAGGTGTCACTTAGTTTGCTGTAGCGTTCCCAATCTTCTGCTGCTAGTACTTTTTTCAATGAATCATACCATTCCCTGTTTTCAGGTGCGTTGATGTGGTAGTGACTTTTCAGCCAACCGTTAATTCGACCTTCGGCAATTGCAAAAGCACTGTCCACTATGGGCATCGAAGCTTGTACGATATAGAATTGCATGGAGCTGGATGCACGATCGGGGTTACCTGTGCGAGCGGCACCCAATGCGCCTCTTTTGTGGAACAAGGTACTGTCAAACTCCGCAGGCACGTTGTAGGCTCTCCCTCCACTTCCTAGCGTATCTAAAGAGCCAGAGTATTTGCTTTCCGGATCCCCGCCTTGAATGACAAATCCCTCAATAACTCTATGAAACAGCAGACTATCATAAGCCCCTTCTCTTACCAGTGCCATAAAATTGTCTCGATGCTGGGGTGTCTTGTCTGAAAGCTTTAGCGTGATCTCTCCTAAGGTTGTTGTCAGAAGCACTTGGACCTCTTTCGAAGGAAGCTCTTGCGCAGACTCCTTGACACTGCAGCTGACAAGGAAAATCAAAAGGGTGAAAATGGATTTGTTCTTCATGGTTAGGAAAACTTTAAAGATAAATGATCATCAGATTGCTATCTCTCCAAAAAGACAAAGTGAATCAGAGCCTTATACAGAAACCACTCATTTTATTTTGCATCCAGTTGCGCTTTAATCAGTGGCCTCAATTGTCGTTTCCATCCTTGATACCCTGCCTTGTTCATATGCAAACCATCTTCTATAAAGATCCCTTCTTTTAACACTCCATCCTCGAACATGGATTTGCTTAGATCAATGAAGGTAGCATTGTCTGTTTCTTCAATGATCCGTTCAATTTGAACATCAGCTTGCTGATATTGCCCCCACAGATTCCATCGAGCGATGGACGGTTTCATGGCAATGTAAATAAGTGGTACCTCAGGGTAAGTCTCCTTGTACAGGGCAACAAATGCTTCGAAGGCTTCGACCGTCTGCTCTACAGTTCGTCCCTGCGCAATGTCATTCTCCCCACAATAAACCACGACCACGTCAGGTTTGTGTTTTGCAGAAATTCTGCCCCAATAGTGATTGAGTTCCTGAAGTGTGGAGCCACCAAAACCTCGGTTTAACGGGTCAAAGCCTTTCATATCTTGTGAAATCGAGTGCCATAAGCGAATGCTTGAACTCCCCGTAAAAAGGGCGAAGTTTTCCTGATAACCATTTTTTTTGTCTTCCTCCTCGAACGCCACAATCTCAGGTTCGAATTGGTTGGTGTCTTGTGCAAGCAGCAGAAGTGAAGACAGCCAAAGCAACATTATCGCTACATGACGGCAATGGTAATGAAGTTCAGTGGTGGAGTATTTCACTAGCATTTTGGATGTTTTGTGCCATGTAAGTTATTCAACCATGCTATTGCTTCCACTCATCCAGACAAATAATTGTTATCATTGGCTTTCAAATTACCCCATCTCATGATTAAAAAGATCATTTTCATCTCCCTTGGCTCCCTCTTGTTCATTGCGATTATTGGCGGCATCGTCTATCGAAAAGAGCTGGTGCGATTAAGCATTGTGCTCAGCATGTTTGAGCCAGAAAACATCTCCGATAATTTTAAATCATTCCCCGACTTCATCAGCACAAAAATTGTAGAAAAAAGTACTACCCCAACCGTCTTGCCTCGAGCCTCCGCTATTTCATTACCAGACAACTTTCAACTGGAAGATTCTGTCGTCCAGACATCTGCATTTCTGACGCACACCAACACTGATGGCCTATTGGTTTTTCAAGGTGACAGCATTCGCTACGAATACTACGGAAACGGCTTTCAGCAAAGTGATATCCACATCTCCTGGTCAATGTGCAAGTCGCTGATCAGCGGATTGGTTGGGATTGCCTTGGAGGATGGTCTCATTACGAGCATTCATGATTTGGCCACCGATTATGTCCCGGAGCTTAAGGATTCCGGTTATGCGGGTGTTACCATCAAAAACTTATTGCAAATGAGTTCGGGTATTCGTTTCAATGAAGATTATGGCGATTTTAATTCTGACATCAACCGAATGGGTCGGTATTTTGCGTTGGGCATGCCCATGGCAGACTTTGCGAGGTCACTAACCAATGAAAAAGTGCCGGGCACCTACAATCACTATGTCAGCATTGATACCCAGGTATTAGGAATGATCCTTGTAAATGCCACAAAAAAAAGTATCACTTCCTATACCAAAGAGAAGATATGGGATCCCATCGGTGGACAAGATGATGCACACTGGATTGTTGACAATGCAGGGATGGAGTTTGCTTTGGGAGGATACAACGCCACCCTCAGGGATTTTGCCAAATTAGGAATTCTCTACCTGGATTCCGGCAGGTGGAATGGAAAACAACTCATCCCCGAACAATGGGTGCTGGAATCTACCAATCCACAGGATCCTCATGTGCAGGAACGGATTGAAAATGGGGTAAAAAAAGACGGATATGGCTACCAGTGGTGGATCCCGTACGGTTCAGAGGATGAAATCATGATGATCGGCGTCTATGATCAATTCATCTACATCGATCCGGATAAAGATGCGGTCATCGTCAAACTTTCCAGCAATCATCACTTTCGGAATGACTATGATCGCCTGTACAAGCGGCTCTCCATCGCACTCTTCAAGGAAATACTCGAATGAAACGTTTACGGCTTAAGCTTTTCCAATAGCGTCTCGCAGTCTTTGGATAGATAGCCGATATAATCTACGTTGTCGGTAAAAATGTCCCTGGTGAGAATGATCAAGGCTTCCAGGTCTTTGATTTCAGTGGAATATTCATTTGACAACCAAGGATACTTCAGCAGATCAGGCGCTGCATCTGCCCAAATCCGTTGTTGAACCGTCCAGATTTCATTGTACGCTGGCTGAATCATCTTTGACCTTAGCTGACTGTTGTTTTTCTCAATGTACGTGCTCCATTTATTGACATCGCGATAGTATTCAATAATGGCATTTCTTGAGGCGCTGTTGGCAAATGAGTAGATGCGACCGGTATTGAGCATCTCTTCGTAGGTAGTGGTATTCGCCTCCACCAGGAAAAAGTTGATCAAATGGATGGCTATGATATCCTTACGTTGCTCCAAAGTCGATTGGGTTCGTAGCATTCGGAGTGCAGAATCGCATCTATCTATCCGTTCAGTCAATCTCCTTGTCAAGAACTCATACCGCCATAAATCGCTCTCCAAATCTTCAATGAGACGTTCAGTTGTAAGCTTTTCTACTCGTTCTGATTTTGCAGCATCATTCCAGTTGTTAAGCGCAAAAGCACCCAGTATGCCAATGGTGATAACCAAAATCTCCAGAAGATACTCTGGCCACTTCTGGGACAGTATAGAAATAAGTCGTTTCACTTACTCAAACTAGGTTTTGCGAAATTGCTTCTTTTGATCATTCTTCTAAAAACACCTCCAATTGTGCAATCAAATTTGCATTGGTTTCAGCATATCCCTCCGCTCGATCCGCTAAAAATTCTTGCGTATCTCGATACAAGTAGAGTCTTCTCAAATTTTCAGGCCTGCTCAGAATTTCGCGTGCAATGTCGTAATCCAATTCAAGATCACGAACACTAAGACGATTCATGTCAATGGCCCGGTCTGTATTGATTTCATACATGGTAGATTGAAGTCTGGAATACTCAAAAGCACGAAACTCTACGACGTTTTTTTGCACGTAGGTGAAATACCGTATAATCTCGAGTTTGAGTTCTGTGTCCGAAACGTTAGCCACCAACCCCTGATCGTTCATGGACTCAAACGAACTGCTATGCACAACGGCTACGAGGTATCCTCGACTTCGGGTATAATAGTACTCAAGGCTATCATTCGGTCCATCGCTTAGCAAATTGTGGATGGTTCGATCCAAATTGCGCGCCAAACGTGTGGAATTTTTAACGTGAAATTGGAATTGAATAGAATCCTGACGAAGGTCTTCCAGCAAATTGTTCAGTGATTCGTTGGTAGCCTCCATTGTCTTACGGTCTTCGTTCCAGCTATTGAGTAGAAATGCTCCCAGGATTCCGAGTGTAATGACCAAAATTTCAAGGAGGTACTTATACCAATCGTCCTTAAGATGTCTCCAAAGCTTTTTCATCAATCATAAATATAGCCATTGTGCAGCGTGTAGGGCTCTTCAATCGGATCCAACTTCATTGCATTTTCGGAAGCATGATTCGTGCTGTAGTTCCTTCTCCCCAAACGGATGAGTAGGTCAGTTGCCCTTTATGATCAGCAATAATAGAATACGTAATGGACAGACCCAATCCTGTACCTTTGCCGGGGTCTTTGGTACTAAAAAATGGCTCGGTAATTCGAGACATGTTCTCTGGTTTGATTCCCTGCCCTGAGTCGGTAAACTCTATCATGATATTGCTCCCGTCGATCCACGTTTTGATACGAATCGATCCCTTCTCTTCGATCGCTTGAATCGCGTTGGTAACAATGTTCAGAAACGCTTGATGAATCTTACCATTGTTTCCCATTACCATCACATCTTCTGTGGTGTAGTCTTTTATCAAAGCTATTCCATCCTTGATACGGTATTGGATCATCGTAAGGCAGTTATCAATCATATGATGGACATTGCATGGTTGATCTTGCTCATCTCGGGCATGACTGAACTCGTTAAGACTAGATACAATCTTGGAAGCTCGACTAATTCCTTCTTTGATAGCGTCCAACAACCTGGTGTAATCTGCTATCTCCACGTTGGTGTCTTTTTCTAAGCTTCGCTCTAAACCCTCAACACCTCCCTGCATAAAATTGAGCGGATTGTTTATTTCGTGTGCCACCCCAGCCGAAAGTATTCCGAGAGAGGCCATCTTATCAGATTGAATCATCTGTTCTTGCGCATTTTTTAACTGCACAATCGCCTGATTCAATTCTTCTTTCTGATTCTCCAACTCCTGTGTTCGCTCAAGCACCGTGGCCTCCAATCGAAAGGTCCTCGCGGTCAGCGCTCTGAGCCTTAGCCAATAAAGAAGGAAAGCCAGGGCAAGTAAACACAAGATGAATAGGACCCTTGCCCACAGTGTCTGCCACCAGCTGGCTTGCATGGTTATGTCTTGAATCAATTGGTGGTCGGAATAAATTCCATCCACTCCCGCCTCTAGCAGAAATACATAGTCCGCGGGCGGAAGATTCGTATAAATGGCGTTTCGTTCCGGTGTTGCCACAATCCAATCTTCATCAAATGGTTCCAACTTGTACCGCAGTTGCAGTCGGTCTGCCTGCACATAACTAATGGCAGTAAAATCAATGAGTACGCGATCGGTACCCGCAGGAATGACAATTTCACTTTGAAGATCTAAGGGAGCGTGCCCCGCTGTCATTCGCTCAATAAGCATTTTAGGTCTTAGTTCGATGGGGTCAATGTCGACTGGGTTTAAGCGAACCATCCCGCCAAGAGTAGGTATCCAGAACTGTCCTTTCGAATCTTTCAACGACTGTACCGCTCCCATGCAATTGCTGTTTTTCATCCCATAACTCTTGTCGTATTCCTTTACGTTGAACGTTAGGCCAGCGTCCTTTGTTGACGCTTCCAGATCAGCACTATTGAGACTTAAAATTGAACTTTCGGAAGGCATCCAAAAATTGCCTTGATCGTCGGGAAGGATGTCATAGATGATATCTACAGGGAACCCATTTTCTGTGTTATAATTTACAATCTGCGTGTCACTGTAACCGGTTAACCCATCATTGGAAGCAATCCAAATAAAGTTTTCCGTGCTGAAGGTCGCAAACATGAAATTTGACGGAAGTCCGTCCTCAACCTTTATGCTTTTTATGCTCCCATCCTTTCCAAGGATATTGAGTCCGCTGATTGTTCCTACAATTAATTGGCCCTCCTTATTTGAATCAATTGACATAATGTAGTTTGAGCTCAGCCCGTCCTCGATAGAAATTTGCTCCCATGCGTCAATGGAACTAAATCGAAAGAGACCTGCATTTTTGGTTCCTACCCAAACATTTCCCTGCGCATCCTCATTCGCTACCCGGATATAGTTGTCTGGGAATCCATCACTGACGGTGTATCTACGGCTTTCCGCCCCATTCAAAATGTACAACCCACTATACGTACTCATCCAAACAATCCCCTTGCTATCCGTGAATAGGTGCTTTAATCGACCATTGGGCAAGGGGATAGGTGATTCCCATTTTGCAATTTCCCCATTTTGCAACACGTTAAGCACACAGTTTTCATTGCCAAGTAGGTAGGTATTATCTGCGATTTCAGTGGCACTGGCAATGATATCTGTCTCCATTCCGTCTGTCTTCGTGTAGCTAACAATCGACCCGTCATAAAGGAAAAAGATGCCATTCCGGTAGGTCGCCACCCACAGGTTACCCTCCTGATCCACAAACATATCCCGGACAATGTTATTAGGCATCCCGCTTTCTTCGGTCAAAGAATCCAACTTAGCATTCGTGGGGTTCCACCTAAACAGACCGCTCATTGTGCCCAGCCAAATCACGTTGTTTTGATCCACCTGCACTTTGGTCACTGCCCTGTCCGAAACCTGACCGTGCTTTACAATACGGTCACCATTCCAAACAAAAAGGCCCCGTCCGGTGCCAATGTAAATGAGCTCTCCGTCGAAATACAAGGTATTAACGCCATTAACGTTCTTGTCCAGCTCAATCGGCTTGTATTCGTCAGCAGCAGTATATGTAAACAGCTTCGAATCATCGGTACCAAAAAAAACGTCTCCATTTGTTGACTCTGCCATGGACAGGACCGTGCTCTCTTGAAGGTCGAAGGCATCCGTGAATTCCTTCAGGACATCATCTTTGTAGCGAAAAAGGTGATTGGATTTCGTGCTAAACCATAGCGTTCCATCCTTTGTGAGCAGCATTTCCTCAATGCTTTTGTCACGCGTGCTTAGTAATGGCTCAGGTGTCTCAAAAATGCCATTCTTGAAAAAGGCTATTCCATGAAGTGACCCAATCCAAACTTCACCGTTAAGACCTTTTTCTACGCACATCACATTGGCTGAGGGAATGTCGCTATTTACGCTGTTATAGATGGTAAAATCAATGCCATCAAATCGATGCAGTCCTGCATAAGAAGCTACCCAGATGTATCCGTCGTCTGTTTGAATCATCTCATTCGTGGCCTCTGACGCCATACCCTCCGCGGTACTCCAGCTTCTCATGACGTACTGGCTTAGCCTTTTTTCTGTATTGAGATTGACGTTTTGAGCCAACAGCATGGATGAAAACATCGAGCATACGCTGCTAATGCAAACAATAAACTGCTTGTAGTGCATCATTTTTGGTGTGACTTAACCTAGTCCAAAGAACAAAAAAGGAGGGTGATTTGGCCTCAAATTAAGTAATGCTCCAACAAAAAACGAAAGAATTTCGGGATCATATTTCGATTTTCCACCACAGTAGCATTACGATATCACTATTCTTTTTGGTCAAATTTTCCGGTCATTTCCCATTTTCCAAGGGAAATAGGGATACTACCAATTGCGTTAAGTTGATTGAAGAACTCTTCCAAAACGAAGGGTTGTCCCTCATTTTCTTTTCTTTTGGCAAACTCCGCCATTACATCTTCCATCAAATATTTGCCTGTAATGTAACTGGTACCATAGCCCGGCTGTCGCATATACAAATGCTGCTCAAAGATCAAGAGCTCCTTCTCCGTCTTCATCCAACCTCTCGGAGTATATTCGGAATGGATTTTTCCCGCTTCTTCCATGGTCATTTCATTGGCATGTGCATACAATGAACCCAAGCCTCTCGCTGCCCTTTGTGCAATCATGATATAGACAATCTCTCTAACTCTGGGATCGTCATCGTACAATCCGGCCTGCATGAACATTTCTTCGACGGCGGTAGCCACTCCTTCATTCCTGGAATCGAAAATATTGTAAAGCAGCGGCCCCTGTCGAATTGGGTTATCTGACGGTTCCAAGTCTTCACGAGCAAGTTCAAACCAATGGTAAAAATGAGAATACAAAGGTCTGGGATCATAGTGTACGGTAATCCAAAAGAAGTTACGCTCTGATTCAGGAATAAAGGTACCCAAGTGCTTCCGTAGGGCAGCATCGAAATACGTTGCAACGGTGACAATGTCTTCTTGCTCCAAGAAACTGATGAGGCTCTTAGCTGCCCTGTCCGCAAGCGCATCGTACTCCTTGCTGTTGGAAACTGCTTCGAGTGCCGGAAGCTCCCTGTTTCGATGTTCTTCCAATTTTAATGAAGACCAGGCTCTAGCTAGCTCACGCTTTAAAATCATCACTTCCTCTTCCCAGGAAAGAGGCACTAAGTGTACATTTTGCTGATACCATGAGTAGTTTTCTTTTCCCAATCCTGAGGGGCCGGTCTTGGATTTCGCCTCCTGCTCGAGCCATGTAACAAATGCGTCTGATGAGGAAATTGCATCGTTAATGGCTTTGAGCAGGCTTCGGTGCTGGCTCACACCTTCTCGACGCAACAACTGCCTGAGGTTATCGCGCTGTGTTGCGATATGTCGGATACCTGCAATCCAAAGCTCCCTGGCATTCCCTTTTAAGTTTGCTCGGGCTTGTTCGTTCAACGGAGGAATAACCTTTAAATCGCTGATCAGCCGATCAACATCTTCGTCATTTAGCGGAAAATCGTATTGCCAGATTTCGGTCGTAGCATGATGCGTAGGCCCCTCATGCCCAGGTACATCACTCCTGTACGTCCATAGGGACTTGTAGAATGCCGGATCTCTTTCCCACGGTTTGAGCACTCTATAATTGAAATCATATCCATTCATCTCCGCCCAGACGACCATCCAGTCGATGCGATTGGGTATCTCCCATCCTGACGTATCTATGTTATTTAGTTCTTGCCTTAGTGAATGAAACTCATCCATCCTCGCATCAAACGTTGACTGACGATAATCAGGAGCACCATTATACCTAGGGGGGGTCTCAAATACTCGCCACCTTTCGTATAAGTCACGAAGCGACGTATCGTTTTCTTGAGCATATGGCAAATTCGTTATGAGGATAAAGAAGAGTGCACTAAGCTTTTTCATGGTATGCGTGATCTTGAGTGTGAAGCTATTATGGTTAAATTTAATGGTTCCGGACCGACTACACGTACAAGCATGATCTACCTCAACAATGCAGGGACCACATGGCCCAAACCTTCTGCGGTAACCAAAGCCATTCAAGATTTTAATGAATGCCTTCCGGATCAATGGCTGGACACTTTTCGGCAGGGGGAAGAGATTGCGATTTCCTTTTTTGGCATTCCCGACCGCAAGCGATTCATGTTTACACAAAGTTGCACGCAAAGCCTGTCCATCGCATTTAGCGATTTTCCCTGGGAACCAGGGGATCGACTACTAATAAGCTCCATGGAACACCACGCCCTTTCACGCTGGTTTTACAAATTGCAAAACGAACGGAAGATTGAGGGGGTGCTTATACCCAGAAGTACGACTGGACCATTTGATCTGGATGCTTTTGAACAAGAACTCCGGAAAGGTGCTCGAATGGCAGCAATCTCGATGGCCAGCAATGTTACAGGAGAGATTCTTCCCTTCGAAGACATTGTCCGTCTTTGCAAGGACTACGAGGTCGTTTGCCTCTTAGATGGTGCGCAAACAGCAGGCTTGATGCCAATTGATTTGACCGAATTGGATCCCGACATTTTTGTTTTTGCAGGGCACAAAGGCCCTTTTGGTCCTCAAGGCATTGGAGGCTTATACATTTCGGAGCGGGTTTCCATGGTTTGTCCTAGCGCCGCTTGTGAGGTCACACCCGGAGCTAAAACACCTGCAATTTTTCCGACCTATTGCGATGCGGGGTCTGCGCCCATGGGAGCTATTGCGGGAATGAGTGCCGGCCTTATATGGCTTAAGGATAGTGGATGGCAAGCACTTACGGAACATCGAACCATGCTAATAAAGCAACTACGAGAGGGACTTCAAGGCATTGAGGGAATCGAAGTAGCTGGAAGTGTATTTCACGATCGGTATACGGGTGCGGTTTCGATCACAACACCACGCATCCCACTGTCACAGGTAAATGACACACTTTGGAAAGATCAAAGAATTAAGGGGAGTTACGGCTTTCAATGTGCCCCGCTGGCACATGAAGCAATTGGAACACAGGAAAGTGGCACCTTGCGATTCAGTCCTGGCCCAATGAATACCGCTGAGGAGATAGCTCAATTGCTCGAAAGCCTGAAGAACATCATGAGGTAATAAGGTTGAGGACCATCTTGAAGTGGCATGCACTCCCTCCAAGGACAAAGACATGAAAGATCGCATGGTTGAATGGAATTTTGCGAAAAGCATAAATCACAGCCCCCACCGTGTAGAAGATGCCACCACCCAGTAACCATACAAGCCCCGATGTTTCGATGTCTCTAAGGATTGACCTGATGGCAAAAACGGCGACCCATCCCATCGCCACATACATGATCGTCGAAAGTCGGTCAAACCTTCCGGTAAAGAAAAGTTTGAGAATTACGCCTACTCCGGCAATGCCCCAGATAACAAAAAGTAAGGTGGTGCCTGAACTTTCCCACAAAGGAAGCAAGCAAACTGGGGTATAGGTACCAGCAATTAGGAGATAAATGGCCGCATGATCAAAGATTCGAAGTCTTCTCCGTACCTTATCTTCCGTGGATGCATGGTATAGCGTGCTGGCTAAGTAAAGGATACAGAGGCTTAGACCAAACACAAGTGAAGCAACGACTTCAACAGCATCTTTTGATAGGTAAACAAGTAAGATAAGTCCTGCAATACTGGCTATAAGACCGAACGCATGCGTTCGGATATTCCATTTTTCTTCAAGGCTAGAGTACTTCAATTGTGTGTTTTTGCAAAGGTGCTCTTTTGCCTGCGAAAAAATAAATCAGAAAGAAAAAAGGCCGGTGCAACCGGCCTTATTGGTTACTTACCTTGATCGTCAATGAGGAATGGAGCTTGGCCATTCGTGATGATTACGCGTGATCCGGGAGAGTTCGCAAGTGCCTTGAAGGCCTCAATACTCTGCCATTGAATGATTTGAGGATTAATACCTTCCTGCAAAATCTTCTGCGCATCCCTGATTCCTTCGGCCTCTACCTTTCTTCGTTGGGCTTCCATTCGCTCACGCTGCAGCACAAATTCCATACGCTGCGCCTCCTGCTCTGCCTCCAACTTGTTTTCTACTGCCATGTATAACCCGGGAGGTAGCTGAATATTCTTCAGCAAGACCGCCTCAATTTCAAAACCGCGATCGGAAAGCAATTCCTGCATTCGAATCCTGATCTCATCTTCAATTTCAGAACGTTTTACCGTATGCATATCCTTTGCAAAAAACCGCGAACAAACGTCTGCTGAAGCAGATCTAAAGACACTCTTGATTACTACTTCTTCATAGTTGGTGCCAATATTCTCCACAATATCTGCGGCATTTTCCTGCCTGATGTGGTACAGAATGGAAATCGTAGACTTTACATTTAGACCCTCTTTTGAAGGCAAATTGCTTTGGATTTCCACATTAACTGTCCTCACGGGCATCTTGATAATTGTGGTGGTTAGCGGGTTAAATACACTCGCTCCAGGCATCATGACCTTATCATCCAATTTTCCATACTTCCGCTTGACTCCCACTTCTCCTTGACGTATAACGGCACATGAACTTACTAATACGATTATTGCTAAGCTTAAAAAGCTAAATTTTAACGTTTTCATTTTTGTTGTATTTAGAGTTTAACAGATAAGTTGTTAAAGGTTAGGGTGGACTAACCAACAGGGTCTAAATAGCTAGAATAATAGATAAAATGGACATTAAAGTCGGAAGCCAAATGATGACCCTTGATCGACTTTGATGGCTGGAGGTAGACCCTGGAAGTAGGTCCAATCGATCCAAAATTTCCCTTGGCAAGTGTCTTACCGTGATTTTTTGAGTGGTATAGGTTATATAATGCTTCCTCGGATTTCTCTGTTTTTTCTGTTTTCTCTGCATATTCTTCCATTAAAACAAAGCTTCCCGCATATGCAATCATCAAGATGAAGAGCAGTTGGAAAATTCGTTTTAGTGTAACCTTTATCAATGCACAGAACTTTTGAGAACTAGATTAAGCAAGAATCAAACCAGAAAAATCGGAATTTGAAACTTGACACCTACTTAACGAATAAACAGCCTGTGTAGTTATTTATAAAAGATAATTCTTCTTTATAATTAGATAAACTTTTGTTAATAATTGTGCCTACTTCTTGGTGTAGCTTGCAATTGCATGTGTTAGTAAGCCAAGCAATTCCTCATCTATGACGTAAGGAGGCATTACGTAAAGTAGATTTCGAAACGGACGAATCCAAACCTTCCGCTCCACAAAGAATTTTTGAGCGGCTGCCACATTAACTGGCTCGTGCATCTCTACGACACCGATGGCTCCAAGAACTCGCACGTCGTTGACGGAATCACGATCAGCTACGCCACTTAGTTCCGCTTTAAGTTGTGTTTCTATGGCGTAAACCCTCTTTTGCCAATCATTGCGAAATAGTATTTCCAGGCTCTTAATGGCCACCGCACAGGCCAATGGATTCCCCATAAAAGTTGGGCCATGCATAAACACTCCTGCATCCCCGTTGCAAATCGTGTTGGCTACCTCTGGCGTTGTAAGTGTGGCTGCCAGGGTCATATATCCTCCGGTCAATGCCTTGCCAACGCACATAATGTCGGGCGTAATGTCTGCATGCTCCACGGCAAATAGCTTCCCTGTTCTGCCAAAGCCTGTAGCAATCTCGTCTGTGATCAGTAATACATCGTATTGATAGCAGAGTGCACGAACCTTGTTTAAGTAGTCTGCGGAGTAGAACCACATTCCTCCCGCACCTTGGACAATAGGCTCCAGAATAAAGCCTGCACATTTTTCGGAATTAAGACGGAAGAACTGCTCCAGGTTTAGAAATTCCTTCTCAAAATAGGACTCCCCAAAACGGCGTTTAGGACGATCAATAAAAAATTGCTTTATAAGAAAATCAGAGAACAAATGATGCATTCCTCCCTCTGGATCGCAAACAGACATCGCGCCCGTTGTATCGCCATGATACCCTCCTTTTAAGGACATGAAGCGATTTTTCTGCGGCTTCCCCTTTGCCTGCTGATACTGAACCGCCATTTTCATGGCCACCTCCACTGACACGGAGCCAGAGTCTGCTAAAAACACTTTCTCTAAACCTTTCGGTGTCAATTCTACCAGACGCTTGCATAGATCGATCGCTGGTTGATGTGTGATCCCACCAAACATCACATGGGACATATCTGCCAGTTGATCAGTGACTGCCTTGTTCAATTCGGGAACATTGTAGCCATGGATGGCGGTCCACCAGCTTGACATTCCATCTACTAGCTCCCGACCATCTGCCAGCTTTAACTTCACTCCATTTGCTCCGACTACAGGAAAAGTAGGTAAGGGTTGTGTGAGTGAGGTATATGGGTGCCAAATATGCTGTTGATCGAAAGCTAAATCTTGCTCACTAAATGACGATTTTTTTTGCATAGCCTTCGACAATTTTTTGGTTTATCTCCTTTTCTTGATCCACCTCTAACAGACATTTTGCCCCGGATCGAAACATGATCACATCAAATGTAGAAGTATTTTTCTCTCCATTAAAAACGATTCCAAGCAAAGGAATATTTTGATTCTTGATCGCGGAAAGCGATAACAACGTATGATTGATACTCCCTAGATAATAATCTGCCACCAAGATAACGGGCAGACCTGTAGACGCGACCCAGTCGATACTTAGGTAATCATTGCGCAATGGAACCATGAGGCCACCTGCTAATTCGATCATAAGATTGTTTGAGGTCTCCGGAACAATGAGCTTCTTCTCGTCAATCGTAATTCCGTCAATATCCGCGGCCCCATGTGGTGACATTGGCGTATTGAGTCGATATGCCTCAGGATGAATGATCGTCTCTGGCGCCCAGGCTTTTACTTTATGTGAGTCAGTATTGTCGAGATCACCTGCTTGTACAGGTTTCCAATAGTCTGCGGCTAACGCTTTGCAGAGAATAGCAGAAACTACGGTTTTACCGGTATCTGTACCAATGCCTGCAACGATGATCTTCTGTGTTTTCATTCCTCCTAATTGAAATTTATGCGCTTGCGTTTGGTTTAGGTCAGTGTATCAAACAGTAAATCTATCTCTTGTTTGGTATTGTATGAATGCAAACAAAATCGAATACGCTCCAACCCTTCCGGAATACTGGGTTTTCGAATGGGCAATGCATTTATTCCTGATTCTTGAAGTTTTTTCGCCACGTCGATTACATGATCATTTCCCGGGATGATTAGCGATTGGATTTGTGACTCGGATTCAAGCCAAGAGCCGTTATGCTCTTTTCTTTTCACATTGAAATACTTAACTACTTCTGCAAGCTGATTTCTCAACGTATCAAACTCTGGGAGCGCCGCATAGAACCCTGCAATACTTGCAAACTGGTGCGGAGCGGGAGCCGTGGAAAAAATCAAGGATCTGGAAAAATTGGTTTGATAGGATTTCAGCCATTGGGGACCTACCACCGCAGCCCCGTGAATACCGGGAGCTTTGCCATATGTCATGATTCTCGCCAGTACGCGATCTTGCAATCTCAATTCCTGAACCAGACCGCTTCCATGATTTCCATAAATCCCGATAGCATGCGCTTCATCCACGATCAAGAGCGCCTCGTGCATTTCACAGAGACGTACAAGTTCTTCTAACGGGCACACATCACCGTCCATGGAATAAACCGACTCAACCACCACAATCTTCTGACCTTTGACCTTAGAAACCTTGGTTTCCAAGTCCTTAAGATCATTGTGTTTAAACCTCACGCGTTCGGACCTACCTAACCTTGCACCATCAATGAGGCTAGCGTGGATCAGTTCATCCATAACTAGGGTAGTCTCTTTGGTTGCCAAACTTGAAATCATTCCAAGGTTCGCCATGTATCCTGTCGGGTAAACCAATGCAGCTTCGGCTTTATGAAACGTGGCGATCTGACGTTCAATCTGTTCTGCGTATTCGGAGTTACCACTTAATAATCTGGACCCCGTGGAGCCTGTGGAAGCTCCTGCTTTGAGGACTTCTTGCTCAATTGCTGATTTCGTTAAACTATCCCTGGCAAGCCCCAGATAATCATTGGAATAAAAATCAATCCCCTCTGGTGGGAGGGGAAGGTGTCGCAGTAGGTACTGCTGCTGTCTTTCTTTGAGTGCTTTTTGATAGGTATTCATAAATCCCCTGATTCTGTTTCAAGGGGTCAGGCATCTACCGCGATTTCTTGTTTCGGCTCAACCTTTGCCCTATCCGTACGATCGTATTTGAAGGCTTCCCTAGAGACAAGTCCCAAGAGGTCAAACATTTCTTTGTCGTCATTAAAATCCGGATTGGGAGTTGTAAGCAGAACATCGCCTGCAAAAATAGAATTAGCTCCGGCCATAAAACACATCGCCTGGTCGGTCAGCCCTAGTCCTTCTCTTCCTGCGGAAAGTCTCACTACCGAAGCTGGCATTACCAGTCTGGTTGTGGCAATCATCCGAATAAGCTCGTGAGCTGGCACCCTGGGTTGCTCTGCAAGTGGAGTCCCCTCAACAGGAACTAACGCATTGATCGGAACAGATTCAGGATGCGTTTCCATATTGGCAAGTGTCAGAAGCATGCCCATTCGATCTTCGGCGGATTCTCCCATGCCAATGATCCCCCCTGAGCACACGGTTATTTTTGCTTTCCGTACATTGTCGATGGTCTTCAGTCGGTCATCGTACTCTCTTGTCGAGATAATGTCATCATAAAATGCTTCAGAAGTGTCGATGTTGTGATTGTATGCATAGAGCCCGGCATCTGCAAGCTTCTGCGCCTGCTCTTCGGACACCATCCCCAACGTGCAGCACACTTCCATGTCCATGCTATTTACGGTCTTGACCATATTAAGCACCTTATCAAAATCCTTGTTGTCTCGCACCTCTCTCCATGCCGCGCCCAAGCACATTCGCGAGGCCCCATTTGCTTTTGCTTTCTCGGCTCTCTCCTGTACTTCTTCCACTTCCATCAAGCGGTGAACCTTGATATCTGTGTGGTATCTGGCAGCTTGCGGACAGTATGCACAATCCTCCGGGCACCCACCGGTCTTAATCGAGATTAAACTACTCACTTGTACTTCTCTGGAATTGTGATGCTCCCGATGCACGGAAGCTGCTTCGAAGACCAACTCTAATAGTGGTTTTTCATAGATTTCTTTGATCTGTTCTAACGTCCAGGTATTTCGTACTTCTGCCATACTATTTCAAATTCACGATTGGAATACAATAATATGCAATGGAAACAAAAAACCCTGATGATTTCTCACCAGGGCACTAGCTAGTCACAAATCATTTCGCCATGATCTGTGAATCGCTTTAGATAATACCTTTAATTACTTCACCTTTTCTCCTGATAGGCCGGTAGCGAACTTATCCAGAGAGGCATCAAGGAATACATTTACTGCATTGCTTACTTTTTCCTTGTAAACTCCTGCATCACATTCAATTGTATTGGTCAGCTCTACGGATTTGTCTTCTACTGTAAAAAAGGAAGCATACGAGGGCACCGTGGTTCTACTTTTTGTAGCCACCGCTTTAAATTCCTCACTCTGAAAAACTCCATTGATTACCAAAGGCTCATTGAGCAGGACCTCCACTGCGGTTTCGGGATAGGCCGCTCCAGGCTTATTCCCTTTACCCGATGCGTAGGTCACCCTGGCATTTTGTACCCGTAGGTAAGGGCCACCTTTGACTTTTGCGGTACCTAATTTTGATTTAGGGTCCAGATAAATGCTTGGAACATTGATGGCGACATCCACCACAATGGTATTGTCCAGATCCTTGCTGATCTTAGGCAGTCCTTTATGGTACAATGCTGAGGTAAAATCCTGAGCAGAAGACCCGTTGACTCGTGTAACGGCACCCATCAGTCCACCTGACTTTTCCTTCCCCTTTTTTGTCACCTTTTGAACATGGTAAGAAAAATCAGTTGGAACGACCATTAAACTACCTGGCACTTGTTCTTGATTGATTCGAGGACCATCAAGTTTCGTGTGTTCCGCATAAAATGCAACTCCAGAGACCTCCCTGGCCGAGGTAACCTCCAAACCCAGTGATTCCAACTTGCTTACATAACCCGAATAGAGCTGGTCTGTCAATGCTTGCAAGTCTTGCGCGCTAAGACCCTCGACTCCAACAGCTAATTTGGCTGTAGCATCCCCGGTGTAAGAACCTCCTCCAAATTGCCTTCCTCCGTAGACCGTCTTTTCAGCTTCTGCAATCATCTGATAGTAGATCTTGAAATTATTGATGTAGACCTTTTGAGGTGCATCGGCTAGGTTCTGCGTCTTGAACCCTGTTACCGTCAGGCTTTTTTTCCCGAGCTCCTGTGCATGCATTGACACTACTGCCAAACATGCGATTAAAATGAATAAACTAAATTTTTTCATGGCGTTAAAAATTTGATTTGAGAATTCAAAGTTCTCGTGAAGTGACGTGGATGGTAATCCCATTCCAAGGGCATATTCATATACCGTGAAACCCGTAGATCAGCTTCGATTGAGCGCATACGCCCATGAAATGTTAAACATGAAACCAGAGAGTGGGCGAGTCCCTAATTCCGCGCCAAAAATCGAATTTCCAAAGAATTTGTATTCACCATCGTGCGGAGAGATATACCATTGATATCCAACTCTCCAACCCAGAATACCATCAGAATTTGAAGCAGCGGAAAGGTCTTCTCGACTTAATTCACTGTAGGGCAAAACGAAAAGGTCAACGTACAATCGGGTAAAGCCAGCTCCTATTCGCTCTGCTTCGTTATTAATAATGGTTTTTACAAACGCTTGCGAAGTCATTTGGCCACCAACATAGATCCCACCAAGGTTAATGTTTCCAGGCTGAATATCGTTTATTTCGTCTTCGACTCCAATGCTTCTATAATGAAGCCCTCCGCGAAGACCGTATTGGTTTTTGTACCTACCTGCGGGTACCTTCAGGAACTTGGTTTCTTCGATATTGTAGAGCTTGCCGTCATCGGTGTTGTACTCACGGCCAGCATACGGATTGTAGCTTAAGATAACCGGAACTTCTTTTGTGATTTCTTTGGTGACTAAAGGCAAAAAAACACCCCCTTCCGCAAGAAAAGTGGCTGAGCCTGCATTCATGCTGTAGACATCAAATCTAGCCAATGCTTCCAAGGTAAAATCCCCTACAAGAGCCTTCCTGGTATTGGCCCCCAAAAACACCCCAAGGTCTGTCTTGTTAGACTCCAGGCCAAATTCCGGCGCAATGAAATTGGTGTAGGCGCTCTCGGGATCATCTTCCAACACGTTGTACGTTATTTGTTGACCACTGACCTGTAAGGCAGCGAGGATCATGATTAGGACGAGTAAATTTTTCATTTGTTATTTTTTAGCCAAAACTCCTCGAACCAAAAGGCTTTTACTACCCCCTCAAAGTGGCATTTTCCCTACCGTGAAACCCGTAGATTTATTCCATTTCGAGAGATAGCGCAACATCCGTGAATGAACCAGAAAGATCTTAAGTGGTGGCACCAGTATCAAAACCCGACCATACAAATGAACCGGAGACCAACCCATTCGTACGATCTACCTTGGAGAGAACTACAGACATTTCACCCGTTGCGGGAGCATTTAT
>CAZQJU010000029.1:26508-37217 GCA_964593185.1 uncultured Roseivirgaceae bacterium | reverse complement strand
AAGTTTGATTTTAGTCTTTTAATATATTTCTTTGCAACTCATTTTAAACCAAACATTACAAAAATGTCTGAAATAGCACAAAAAGTAACGTCAATTATTGTTGACAAGCTAGGAGTGGAAGAGTCTGAGGTTACTCCTGAGGCAAGTTTCACCAACGACCTAGGAGCAGATTCTCTAGATACAGTTGAGCTGATTATGGAATTCGAAAAGGAATTCAACATCTCCATTCCAGACGACCAGGCGGAAAATATCGCTACAGTAGGTCATGCTATCACATACCTTGAAGAAAACGTTAAGTAAGAGCTTAACCCTAAAAAAGATTTATGGAATTGAAGCGAGTAGTAGTAACTGGATTAGGTGCAATTACACCTTTGGGTAATACCGTCCAGGATTATTGGGATTCACTTGCCAAAGGGGTAAGTGGCGCTGCTCCTATTACTCGCTTCGATACTGAAAAGTTCAAAACAAAATTTGCCTGTGAGGTCAAAGGATTCGATCCTAAGGACTTTCTTGACCGAAAAGAGGCAAGAAAAATGGACCCCAACACCCAGTATGGCATGGTGGCTGGAGAGCAAGCCATCGTTGATTCGGGATTGGATTTGGAGTCTGTTGACAAAAGTAGAATCGGTGTTATTTGGGGATCCGGAATTGGAGGCTTTAGTACATTTCAAGAGGAAGTCTTCAACTTTGCAACCGGAGATGGTACTCCGCGGTACAATCCCTTTTTCGTACCTAAGATGATAGCTGATATTACCCCTGGCTTATTATCCATTAAGTACGGCTTCATGGGTCCCAACTTTGCGACTGTTTCTGCTTGTGCCTCTGCAAACAATGCCATTACTGACGCATATGCGTACATTCAGCTTGGCAAGGCCAATGCCATCTTGACTGGTGGATCCGAAGCCGGCGTTATTGAGTCTGGCGTAGGAGGTTTCAATGCCATGAAGGCCCTGTCTGAGAGAAACGATGATCCAGCTACTGCCTCAAGGCCCTACGACAAAGATCGCGACGGCTTTGTTTTGGGCGAAGGCTCAGGAGCTATCATTCTTGAAGAACTGGAGCATGCAAAAGCCAGAGGTGCGAAAATTTATGCAGAGGTACTAGGTAGCGGCATGTCAGCAGATGCACACCACATTACACTACCTCACCCTGAAGGGACCGGGATAGAGCTTGTATTGAAAAATGCATTGGACGACGCCGGAATTACGCCAGATCAGGTTGATTATTTGAATACTCACGGTACGTCAACTCCAGCAGGCGATGTTGGTGAAGTAAAGGCTGCCGTGCGTGTATTTGGCGAACATGCTTATCAAATGAACATTAGTTCTACTAAGTCGATGACCGGTCATTTATTGGGAGCTGCAGGTGCGGTAGAATTTATCGCATGTCTACTCGCCATTACAAAAGGAATTGTACCCCCAACGATTAATCACTTCACTGACGACCCTGACGTAGATCAGCGATTGAATCTTACCTTCAATACCGCTCAAAAAAGAGAAGTGAACATTGCCATGAGCAATACCTTTGGCTTTGGTGGACACAACACTTCCATCGTTCTTGGCAAATACAAGGGGTAATACGTGACTTTCCGAAGACGTCTATCGGGAACACTCCTTCATCCTTTCAAATCTGAAAAAAAACTCCGACAGTCCTTTAAGATCATCACAGGGCTACAGCCTAACAACTTAGCACTGTACAAACGCGCAATGCGACACAGCAGCGTTGCATCCGTAAATGATCAGGGCATTAAGGACTCGTACGAACGATTAGAATATCTTGGTGATGCCATTTTGGGCATGCTGGTCGCTGAATTCTTATTTGCACAATATCCTTTCGAAGAAGAAGGATTTTTAACGGTCATACGGTCTAAAATCGTGAATAGGGAGTCCTTGAGCAGACTAGCAAATAAAATTGGCCTAAAGGAACTAGTCCAGATCAATCAAGGAACAAGATCTCACAAATCTGTATACGGTGATTGTATGGAAGCGCTTATCGGAGCTGTCTACCTTGATCATGGCTTCAAAGCCTGCAGAAGGTTTGTGATCTACAAATTGATAAAGCCTCACTATGATTTAGACGAGCTCATATCGACGACCACAAATTACAAAAGTAAACTGCTCGAATGGTCGCAAAAAACAAACAAAAATCTTCGTTTTGAGATTGTAGATGAAGAAGATCGCAAATTTACTGCCCAGGTATTTATTGACGAACAGGCCATGGAAAAAGGATTTGGCTATAGCAAAAAGAAGGCAGAACAGGACGCGGCAAGAAAAACGGTCGAAGCACTTAACTTGGATTTATGAAATCGCAGATAAAACTCGCTGGCGCTTGCCTTAATCAAACGCCAATTGATTGGCAGCACAACCTTGCGAACATCCGAAATGCGATTGAAGCGGCGAAAAGCGCACAAGTTGCCATCCTCTGTCTACCAGAACTGTGCATCACCGGCTACGGTTGTGAAGACCTGTTTCTTAGCCGCTGGCTGCCTGAGAAAGCGCTAACTAAGCTATTTGAGTTGATTCCTCATACCGAAGGAATAGCGGTGACATTAGGCCTTCCAGTTCGCTTTGAGGGCAAGGTTTACAATACTACCTGTTTCGTCTCCAATCGTCAGATTAAGGGATTTTATGCGAAGCAAAAGTTGGCAAATGATGGCGTTCATTATGAACCCAGATGGTTTACTCCGTGGCAAGGGAATGTCGTAGCTTCCCTTGAGATCGAAGGGAATGACTATCCACTTGGCCACATTACAGTAGAGGAGAAAGGGGTTAAGATTGGTTTCGAAATCTGCGAAGATGCCTGGCAAACAGGCAGGCCATGTGAGCTTCTTGAGGAAAAAGTAGACCTCATCTTAAATCCGAGCGCTTCTCATTTTGCCTTCCATAAAGCCAAGTTTCGAGAAAACCTTGTCAAGGAAAGCTCCAGAACCTTTGACTGTGTTTACCTCTATGCTAATCTCTTGGGCAATGAAGCCGGCCGGATGATCTATGATGGGGATGTACTGGTGGCCCAAAAAGGGGAGCTGATTGGACGAAATCATCGACTGTGGTTCCATGACTACAGGTTGCTGACGGTAGAGGTTGATTTTTCCACTGGCACAGCTGTCAAGAACATTAAACCAGATTATGCCAGCCAGAACGAAGAGTTTGCCCACGCTGCGGGACTTGCCCTCTTTGATTATTGCAGGAAGAGTAAAAGTAGAGGGTTCGTTCTGTCCTTAAGTGGTGGGGCGGACAGCAGTACCATTGCGACATTGGTTGCCTTCTCGGTACGGACGGGGCTTTCTCAGCTAGGAACTGAAGGTTTAGCAAAAAAACTTGGGAAGGAGTTCGCTGGCAAATCGGAAAAGGAGGTCGTCTTTGCACTTCTAACCACCGCCTACCAGGGTACCGTAAACTCATCGGATGACACACAAAATTCTGCCCAGTACCTAGCTGACAGCATAGGCGCAAAATTCTACGACTGGACAATCGATGATGTGGTGAGTTCGTATTCCAAAACCATTGAGCGAGTGATCGAACGTGAGCTATCGTGGGAAGACGACGATATTACCTTGCAAAACATTCAAGCCCGATCGCGCTCACCGATCATTTGGATGCTGGCTAACCTGGAAAACAAACTTCTTCTAGCTACCTCCAATCGAAGCGAAGGAGATGTAGGCTATGCTACCATGGATGGTGACACAAGTGGAAGTATTTCGCCCATTGCTGGCGTAAGTAAGCATTTTATTCTCCAATGGCTAAAGTACGCCGAGAACGAGTTGGATTTCGAAGGGTTGAAATATGTAAACAAGCTCACCCCAACAGCAGAGTTACGGCCGTCCGAAAAACATCAGACAGATGAAGAGGACTTGATGCCTTATGCGGTGCTGAAGGATATTGAATACTTGGCTATTCTTAAGGGTAATTCTCCAGGAGAAGTCTTGGAGGCTCTAACTCCCAACTACGAAGAAGCTGAACTGAAAGATTGGATCAAGACATTTTTCAGACTTTGGACTCGAAATCAATGGAAACGTGAGCGGTATGCACCTAGCTTTCACTTCGATGATTTCAATATTGATCCGCGTTCGTGGTATCGCTTTCCTATTTTAAGTGGTGGGTATTCCGAAGAACTCAATGAATTGTAGGGCTTCGTTACTAGGCCTAATAGCCGCCATTTATTAGCGTCCTGGATACCATTCGACCAAGCGCAGACAATAGTAAAGTCCTATACTTGTCTTCATCTGTGGCTCCTGAAATGAGTACATAAGGATAAAGGCGATGCTTCTTCCCAGTAATCAAGCTTACATAGTGGGGTTTATCCTGCCACAGATATCGTTCTCAATTTCGACCCTGTACCTTATGTAACGACCGCTTCCGATAAGCTTGAAAACATTCCCTTGAAATGTACCCACCACCACAAAATCATTTGAATGGCTGTAGCCGCCATACTTAGCTAGTTTTTTCTTTATTGTGCCAGTGTTTCGCTCGACTTCTACCCAAATCCCCTCCGGATCCTCTTCGGTTTTCCGAAGCGATACTTGAAAAGTCCCTAGCGTGTCACCGGAAGAAACCAGGAAACCAGAAGCTCCTTCCTCCCAATTTAGATAGATTTCCTTGTCTTTTTCGATCGCAAATTCGCCTTCTTCATACGTCAAGGTTCTACTGCGTTCTTCAGACCCAGCGACATACATTGGGATTGAAAACGTTTTACCTAAACTGATTCAAGAAGACCCATTGGGTTTCATCAGATTGATCTAGCGAATCGACTGAGGAAGATGGGACAGTTTCATTGTACACGTAACCAATGCTGTCCATTTTCGGAATGAACAGATTGGTGGGCTTTGCAAGCTTGAACTCAAGCTCTTTGATGCCTAGATAGTTGAGGTCATAGATTTTAGCGTTCTTCTTGATTTTCCCAAAAACGACAGAGTCTTGCGATTGTGCGGTAGCAGGACAGATAGAAACCACTAAAAGGAAGGCTACGGTAATCGATGGGTTAAGGCACTTCATGTACTTTAAAGTCTCAGTTAACTATAAGTTACCGAAAAAATACCTCACTCCAATGTCCTGAAATACTCTAGTATGCTTCGCGCTTGCGCCTCGTTCAGTCCTTGGTTGGTCATAAGTTGACCATTAAATTCCATAAATAGGGCTTTTGCTAACGAATCCTGTTGAATCATTTCATCAGGATTCAGGATCATGTTCATGATCCACTCCGGGGTTCGTCTTTTCAAAATTCCGTTTGGTGGCGGGCCGATAAAAGTGGTGCCAATTTTGTGACAAGCGGTACATTTTTCCTGATATAGCAGCTGACCAGAAAGAGCCAGGTCATCGTCTATTTTTTCATCTAGGATCACTGACTGCACTGGGCCTACTCCCTTGCTGCTTAAATCAACCATATTGGAGATTTTAGCCTGTTTGACGGATTCCCGCTTCTTGAAACCAAAGGCTTCAGCCTCCTTTTTTGGCTGGCAATTCAATGCCAAGGCTGCAAAAACTACTACGACCCGATATGATCGCCACATATAAATCATTTATCTTGCTAAGATGAAAAATTCCTTGCTAATTCTCATCTCCTTGGTAGTTTTTGGGTGCAGTAAGCCTGAAGAATGGACTCCCTTGTTCAATGGCAAAAACCTCGACGGTTGGCATATTTACCTAAAGGGTTCAGAAAACTATAACGGTTGGTCGGTAGACAACGGCGTCCTGGTTTTTGATCCCGCCACTAGAACGGATGCAAGCAATGCAGACCTTGTGACAGATCAGCAGTTTACCAGCTTTGAGCTTTCCCTTGAGTGGATGATTTCTGAAGAGGGGAATTCGGGGGTTTTTTGGGGAGTGATCGAAGATGAGAAGTATGCCCATACGTACGAAACGGGTCCCGAAATACAAGTCTTGGATGACAATTGGGAAGCTTACGTGAGTGAACGAGGTAATATTCAACGCGCAGGATCGATGTTTAATGTCATGGCACCTTCTAAGATCGTGAGTAAGCCCGCAAATGAATGGAATCATTATGTCATCCGGATTGATCACGCTAACAACGAAGGCAGCGTTGTTTTTAATGACGTAAAAGTCTTGCAATTCCCGGTCAATGGGTCTGAATGGGATGCATTGAAGTCCCAATCAGGTTTTAAGGACTGGGCTGGCTTTGGGAGTGTCAAAACTGGCCACATTGCACTCCAGGATCACGGTAATCTTGTGGCTTACCGAAACATAAAAATAAAGGAACTACGGTAACCCAACGATTTGGTTTCTTTGTTCGTTAACGAACACGAATTCATTCGTTTGCGAACAGTTACTAACGAGGTGATAACACCTTGCCGAATTGTTTACAACCCTTTATACCCCCTTTTCCTGCGCCTAAGCACACAAAAGGCCGATCATCATCAATTTAGGGCAATGCGCAACATGTGTGGCATTTTATATGTCCTACTACTTGTCATGAAACTCAGAATAACACTCACAACACTATTACTATGCATGATCGTTTCTTTGGCTATGTCGCAGGCGACAATAGTGGGAAGCATCATAGACGACAAGAATGAAGCGGTATCATTTGCCACAGTTCTCCTAAACAGCGCCGCTGACAGTTCGATGATCAAAGGACAAATTTCCGATGTCGATGGAAAATTCAATTTTCCACAAATCAAGGAAGGCAACTATTTCATTGAAGCCTCCTTTGTAGGGTACGAAAGGTTGGTTGCTGAACCCTTCTACTTCAATGGGACTGAAAACAAAGAACTACCAAAACTCACCATGTACACCAGCCCGGAGCAATTGCAGGAAGTGGTTGTACAAACAGAGCGAGAACTCATTGAAGTGCAACCCGATAAGACGGTGTTTAACGTTGAAGGAAGTATCAATGCGAAAGGCAATACCGCTTTAGAATTGCTAAGAAAATCCCCCGGTGTCATTGTCGACAACAATGAAAACCTCCTTATCCAGGGAAAAAGCGGGGTGTTGGTCTATATCGACGGAAAGCGTTCCCCTCTTGGTGGAGAAGACTTGGCAGCGTACTTAAACAACTTGCAGTCCGATCAGGTTGATGCGATTGAAATTATCACGAATCCTTCAGCAAAATACGATGCTGAAGGAAACGCCGGTATTATCAACATTCGTTTGGTGAAGGATAAAAATCTGGGAACGAATGGGACAGTTAATACCGGCTTTCGGTATGGATTGAATCCAAAGTACAATGGCTCTATTAATCTAAATAACCGTACCAAAAAGCTGAATACCTTCGGTTCTTACAGTCTATTCACCGGAGATTATGAGAGTTCGTTCTTCCTGACCCGAAACCTTAATGGGACGTTTTTTGACCAAATGAACAATGATATTAGCAATAATGTGAATCATGGTTTCAGGTTTGGTTCTGACTTTTTCATCAATAATAAAATGACTGTAGGCTTTCTTGTAAGTGGAAACCGAAGCGAAAATGACAACTTCAGTGAATCAAACACGGAAATTTCCGAGGTTACAGATTTTGTCGTGGATAGCTTATTGTTAGCAACTAATGACCAGCGAAGCACTAGGAACAATACCAACTTCAATATGAACTTTGATTATCGAATTGGGGAGGGAAAATCCTTGTCTTTTGATTTGGACTACGGTCGGTTTGAAAACAGATCAGATTCCTTCCAGCCGAACATTTATATGCTAACAGATGGGACAACGGAGCTAAACAACAATACGTTCAGCATTATCACTCCAACTGATATTGACATCTACACCGCCAAAGTAGACTATGAAACGGTGTTTGCAGGAGGGCAGCTTGGCTTAGGGCTAAAGTCCACGAATATTACCACAGACAATACATTTGACTTTTTTACCATTGAAGGCGAAGCACGGATACTTGACTCTACACAAAGCAATAATTTCATCTATACGGAACGTGTCAATGCTGCGTATGTATCGTGGCAGAAAAATCTAAGTGAAAAAGTGAATTTCATGGCCGGTTTAAGAGCAGAACATACCCATTCAGATGGAGATCTAACAAGCTTGCAACCGAATGAGGAAGATGATAAACCAGTGATTAGAAACTACCTCGACTGGTTTCCTTCTGCCGGGCTGACTTACGCTGTAAATAAGCTAAACAACGTGAGAATTAGCTATTCAAGGCGTATAGATCGTCCTAACTATCAAGACCTGAATCCCTTTGAATTCAGACTAGATGAATTAAGCTTTAGGAAAGGCAATCCTTTTCTTAGACCTCAGTATTCCAATTCGTATGGCCTAACCCATACCTACAAGGGAACGCTAAGCACGTCACTCAATTACACTGTCATCAGTGACGTAAGTACTCAGATAACGCAAGCTGTAGCAGACAGGCCTGACGCTTCTCAGTTGTTCTTCGTGAACCTAGCAAAGCAAACTAACCTTGGGCTGACGGTGAGTTATCCGTTCTCTTTGGCAAAGTGGTGGAACGTGTATGCTACGGTTACAGGTTATCGACTGCACAACTCTGCAAATATTGAAGGTGATATCATAGACCTGACTGTGAATTCTCTCAATGGGTATGCCCAAAACACGTTTACCCTTCCAAAAGGGTTTCAAATGGAAATTTCTGGTTGGTACAATGCCCCAGCAATCTGGGAAGGTAACTGGACTACCGATGCACAGTGGGATTTATCGGCTGGTGTCTCCAAGCAGCTCTTCAAGAAGAAGGGCAACCTTAAAATATCCGTTAGCGACATCTTTTTGACCAACCCTTGGGGTGGTGAAAGTACTTTCGGGGCACTACAAATGACAGGTGGTGGACGCTGGGAAAGTCGCCAGGTCCGAATCAATTTCAGCTACGCATTTGGCAACAACCAAGTGAAAGGAGCTCGAAGAAGAAAAACAGGAATGGAAGAAGAAGCACAAAGAGTAAGTTCAAATTAAGACTACCTATTCCAACTCAACTAATTTAAAAATGCCGCAGAAATGCGGCTTTTTTCGTTTTTAACCGAGTGTTCTTTGCAATAAAGACTGCATTTGCACACTCGTCCGGGAAAGATGATTTCAGAGCGAGGAGTGGAGAAGCGTACCAGATTATTGATTTATTCGTTATTTTGGTAAGACTGTCAACACACACTACTCATGAAAAAAATTCTTCTTATTTCTCTGCTTTTTCTCGCAATGGCCTGCTCGTCGGATTCGGAAGAAGTGGATCCATCTGTGGACCTGAGCTCGTATGAATCCTCTTATGCGCTGATACAAGGGGAAATATGGGACCGAGATTGTACAAGCTGTCACGCTGCTGGGACTTCCTTTGCAAGACAATCCGATCTGGTGCTGACATCCGATATCTCCTACGAACAGCTCCTCAACCGTGAGCCAAAAAATTCGCAAGCCAGGGCTGACGGTTTGCTACTTGTCGGTGACAAAGGCATCGAGTCTCTTGTAAAGAGTTTTCTATGGGAAAAAATCAATGCTGCAGATCAGGAGCATTTTTATACAGATCATCCTGAGTATGGATCCTTGATGCCTCTGGGATCAGACTTTCTGACCAATGGTGAGTTGGAATTTATTCGAAAGTGGATCATTGCCGGTGCTCCGGAAGATGGTCTTGTGGCTGATATTTCTTTACTTGACGACACCACGAGATTCAGAGAACTGCCTTTTGAGCCACTGCCCATTCCGGAAAACGGATATCAATTTCACGTGGAGCCCTTCGAAATTCTTCCCAATCGGGATCGAGAGATCTTCATCTACGAAGAGCTGAACAATCCTGAACCCATCTTTGTCAATCGCATAGAGATCACCATGGCTCCCGGTTCACACCACTTTATTCTATACAACTTTCATGAGTCCATGCCAGCTCAATTTCAACCTGTACCTGGGCTCCTTCGGGATATTTATGATACCGATGGAAATTTTATTCCGGCCAATCTTTTTGCGCTGCAATTTCATCAGTTTGTGCAGGGCACTCAATGGCCTAATACCTTCTACTCATTTCCAGAAGGAGTAGCCTTAAAACTGCCTGCAAATACGGGCTTCGACCTAAACAGTCACTATGCCAATAGGACCAATCAAACGGTTACTGGTGAAGTGTATGCCAATATTCATACTGTTGAGGAGTCCGAAGTGGATAAGGTGGCGGAAATTTTGTGGCTTGACAACAGAGACATCGTTTTACCGGCCGGTGAGGTCACGACCCTCTCAAAAACCTTTATCTTCAATGAAACGAGAAATGTTTTTCAGCTTTGGTCCCACGCGCATGAGCACATGACTGAATTTCGCGTATTGATAGCTGGAGGGGACCGCGACGGGGAGCTCGTATATTACACCAATGATTGGGAGCATCCTCCAATTTTGCAGCTAGATCCTCCTCTGGTAATGCCGCCCGGCACTGGATTCAAGCTAGAGACCACCTACAATAATTTTGAGGACAGAACATTGGGCTTTGGCCTTCTGAGCACGGATGAGATGATGATGTTGTTTGGTGCATACTATTGATAAGATGAAAAATACCTTCTTTCTTACCCTATTATTTCTGTTTTGCATTTCTGCATGTCGCGATGAGGAAACTCCCTCAGCTACCGTAGCTTCTGCATCCCTGTTCGGAGTTTCACTGAATGCCGACGACACTTATACCTCCAATGCAACTCCTTATGGCGAAGTGACACTTGAAGATCTGGGAGCATCCGTTCGTCTAACAGTCACCTTGACGAACGCCACACCAAACTACCGGCATGCGGTTCATTTGCATATGGGGTCGTGCGAACAACCCGGACATCATTGGAA
>CAZQJU010000029.1:0-26408 GCA_964593185.1 uncultured Roseivirgaceae bacterium | reverse complement strand
GAGTTAAGGTAAGTCCATTTTTGTCGCTGGGTCAGAAACGCTCGATTTGAACGGTAGCATTACTTTCCTTCGTCCAATATTGCAATAGGATTCAAGGTTGCTGCTTGCCAACTTTTGTTCAAAACCGCTAACATAGCGACCGTCAAAATAAGCAGCAGCGGGAGTAGAAAGACCAATAGACCAAGTGACGTGCGTTCCGTATAGTTTTCTAACCAGTGGTTCCCTACCAGGTACGTTACCGGAGTTGTGATGAGTCCAGCCAGAAGGACAAGCTTTGCAAAGTCTCGCAACAATCCTATTAGTATTTGCAACGAGCTTGCGCCAAGGATTTTTCTAACCCCCACCTCCATACTTTTTTTACGTGTTACGAAAGTGGATAAGCTGAAAAGTCCTATCACAGAGACCAGCACCGATATCCCTCCAAACACCACAAAAAGCGTTAAGACTTGCTTCTCTAGTTTTCCGGTGGTACGCTGTTCTCTTATGATCAAAGAGAAAAATGGAAACCTTGTGGAAATCATGTGTTCTGCCTTCTCCAAAAACTGATCGAGTCGATCTCCACCTCTTGCTTGGTAATCAAGTACTAAATCAATGTAGGTTAAATATCTGAAACCTGAAACCAGTGCTCTGCTTACTTCCTGCTCATCTGCATCAAATATCCCGATTGTTTCGTATTGATAGCCATTCAACGTCCATGTGGCCGAAGTGTCATTGTATCCATGTTGCGACTTCGCCAAGGAGGAATTGAGCACAACCTGACCTGCATTCTGTCCGAATGATGGTGCAAAATGCCCCCCTTGAATCAGCGTGTTAGATTCATTCCAAAAGCTCGGATCCACAACAGACAAATACATTATCGAGCTATCTTCCAGCATTACCCGCTGCTCCGTCTTGATACGTCCATCACGCATGTTGGAAAAGGAGTAGCTGGCAATGGTTCCAAAACTGGTCATCTCTTCAAGAAAACCGACTGAAATATCTGTAAAGCGTTGATTTGCTCCTGACATCCCTGGAAAAACACCGGTAACGTGCACTTCACCCTTGGGATGAGTTTCAATAAGTTTTAATTGCCGATGGATAATCCAGGAAGCTGAAAGAAAAAAGAACGATGAAGCTATCTGAATCACCAAAAAACTACTGGCTACTCTTCCTGCCTGACTGAAAGCCTTGGTTCTCAGCAGACTTCCCGCTCCCTTTAGTGCCGCTATAACTTCAATTCGGGATAAGAAGTAGATAGGGTATGCCACGGAGAGAAGCGTGGTAAAAACCCATATCAGCGATAGCAAAAAGAACAGTTTTGTCCAGAGAATTTGATCTAACCTGGGATAGGTCATAAGATGGTGTCGGTTTACCATATCCACACTCAGCAAAAACAAACCTAGTCCCAAGCACGCAGCAATCAGGTTAATTAGTAGCAGCTCACTCCACAAACGCATCGCTAGGTTTCGCGAAGAAGCTCCATGAAGCTTTCTAATGCCAAGTGCCTTGCATCGATCTACAAAATGGATGATGGTGCTGTTTACATAGTTCATTATAGTAATCAACAAAACAATACTCCCAACACCAGCGAGCAATAACAAGAGCTCTAAATTGGCGACAGATTCAGCCTCATTGGATACTCCTTGCGCCAAGTGAATCTCAGCGGCAGGTCGAATGTTCAACGTGTCTGTTGGTGCAAAAGAATCCAGATTTCCGGTCACGTACGTGTAACCTTTCACTGAGGTAGTCCCTAAATCCAACGAAGCTGCACTGACCAAAGCGTCAAAATGAATGTGCGTACTTGGATCGCGATCAGCAAAAACACCCACGATCTGATAAGATTGTTGTACGGCACCTCTTCCTTGCTTAAACAGCGCCCCAATCGACTGACTTCTCCAATCCTTACCAAACAGGGTAATGGCGGACTTTTGAGAAATAAGCATCGCATCCTCCAGTTGAAAGTCCACAACTTTCCCAATCAACAGGTTCACATCAAAAAAATCTAAAACTTCGGGATCAGCGTAGTATGCTCGCTTAAAGTAAGCTGGGTTCTCCGAAGAATCGGTAACGTAGGTCATGGCAGCCGATTTGTACTCGGAGTAAGGAATCAACCGTCCAAAACCTTCCACCTCATCGATTTGATCTCTCAGTTTTTGACCCAGCGAAAATGGTGTAAAGGCATCAGCTGCGTTAGTCTGAGAGATAGTCTCAACCCTGAAAACGGCATCCATTTGATGATCATAGCTCAGTTCGTAAAATACCAGATTGGCAACAAACAACACGGAGGCAACTCCAATAGAGAGCGCCAGCAAATTGCTGAATGCAGCCTTAGGGTTTCTAAGAACGGATCTATAGGTAGCCAGGAACACGTGTTGACTCACATAGGAGAAAGGGCAATTGTTGTGCCAGCACAAGCAATCGTTGATTGAGGCCAAATAAGCGCACCTCTAGTTTTTAAATCGTCCAAAAGCGAACAAGTGATGCTACTAATTTGGACAGTCACTTATCCAATGAATTGAATGAATGCAAGGAGAAATCACATATTTCTTCGGTACTGTCCTCCTACCTCAAACATTGCATGCGTAATTTGACCAAGCGAACAATATTTGGAAACCTCCATCAAGGCCTCAAACGTATTGTTATTTTCCAACGCAGTTTCCTGTAGCTTTTGAAGTAAGCCCTTTGCGATTTCGTCATTTCGTTGGTGAAGATCGTTCAGGTTCGTAATCTGCTGCTCTTTTTCCTCCTTCGTGGCTCTAATCACCTCTTTTGGCGTGATGGTTGGAGAACCTTTAGAAGAGAGAAATGTATTGACTCCGATAATGGGCAATTCACCGGAATGCTTTTTTGTTTCATAGTAAAGCGATTCCTCCTGAATCTTTCCGCGCTGGTACATGCTCTCCATAGCACCCAGGACACCTCCCCGCTCTGTAATTCGATCAAATTCCACCATCACAGCCTCTTCCACTAAATCTGTGAGTTCTTCGATGATAAAAGAACCTTGCATTGGATTTTCGTTCATGGCCAAGCCAAGTTCTTTATTGATGATCAATTGTATGGCCATTGCTCTCCGTACCGACTCTTCGGTAGGGGTCGTTATCGCCTCGTCGTATGCGTTGGTATGCAATGAATTGCAGTTATCATAGATCGCATAAAGTGCCTGAAGCGTAGTTCGAATGTCGTTGAAATCAATTTCCTGGGCATGCAGGGATCTCCCAGATGTCTGAATATGGTACTTCAGCTTCTGCGAGCGTTCGTTTGCTCCGTACTTCAGTTTCATTGCTTTTGCCCAAATTCTTCTTGCCACACGCCCAATAACCGCATACTCAGGGTCTACGCCATTGGAAAAGAAAAAGGAAAGATTGGGTGCAAATGCATTGATATCCATTCCCCTGCTTAAATAGTACTCAACGAACGTGAAGCCATTAGCTAAGGTAAAGGCCAGCTGAGAAATTGGGTTTGCTCCTGCCTCTGCGATGTGATAGCCGGAAATGGAAACCGAATAAAAGTTTCGGACGCTTTGGTCAATGAAGTACTGTTGCACATCACCCATCAAGCGAAGGGAAAACTCTGTAGAAAAAATGCAAGTATTCTGGGCCTGATCTTCTTTCAGGATATCCGCCTGAACTGTTCCCCGTACTGACGAAAGTGCCTTCACTTTCATTTCGTTGTAGACATCTATAGGTAACACCTGATCTCCTGTCACGCCGAGTAACATCAATCCCAGACCGTCGTTCCCTTTCGGTAAATTTCCTTTATAAACTGGCCGCTCAATACCCTTTTCTTTGTAGATGCGAACTATTTTCTCTTCTATCTGGTCTTCCAGGCCATTCTCCTTGATGTACTTTTCACATTGCTGATCGATGGCAGCGTTCATAAAAAAGGCACAGATGGTAGCTGCGGGGCCATTGATCGTCATCGAAACCGAAGTGGCAGGATCGCAAAGATCAAACCCCGAATACAGCTTCTTAGCATCATCAAGGCAACAAATGCTTACTCCGGAATTACCAATCTTCCCATAGATGTCCGGTCGATAATCCGGATCTTCTCCATATAGGGTAACTGAGTCAAAAGCGGTAGACAGTCGTTTAGCAGGCATGTCAAGCGACACGTAATGAAATCTTCGATTCGTTCGTTCCGGACCACCTTCTCCCGCAAACATTCGCGTTGGATCTTCTCCTTGTCGCTTGAACGGGAATACTCCGGAGGTATAGGGAAACTCTCCCGGAACATTTTCCTGCAAGCTCCACTTCAGAACATCACCCCAGCCTTCGTACTTCGGAAGCATCACTTTGGGAATCTTGGTATGGGCTAAAGAGTCCTTGGTGGTCTGGACCTTAATTTCCTTGCCCCTTACTTCGTAGGTATACTGCTCGCCCTGATAGTTGGCTTTCTTTGCATCCCATTCCGCCAGAATTTTTGCGTTGTGGGGATCAAGGTCTAGTTTCAATCTGTCCTTCGCACTTTCAAGGGCACTCAATGCCTCTGCTTTATCCCCGAGGAGGGATGTAGATTTATCCAGGGCATAGAGGTTCTGGGCTATCTCCATCTGCTGATCAACCTTTTCATTGTAACCTCTTACGGTCTCTGTGATCTCCGAAAGATATCTGGTTCGTTTAGGTGGAATGATGAAAATCTTTTCGCTCATCTCATCTGATCCGGAGAATGAGGAGACTAGATCAGCAGCTGTTTTTTCAGAGATCAAGTTCATCAGCTCCAGGTAGAGCTTGTTCATGCCCGGATCGTTGAACTGTGATGCAATCGTCCCAAAAACCGGAAGGTCCTCCTCTTTGGCGTCCCAAAGCTGATGGTTTCGCTGGTATTGCTTTTTCACATCTCTTAAGGCATCCAATGCTCCTCGCTTGTCGAATTTGTTCAAGGCAATCATATCGGCAAAATCCAACATGTCAATTTTTTCCAGCTGAGTAGCCGCTCCGTATTCCGGAGTCATCACATAAAGAGAGACATCTGAATGATCGGTAATTTCGGTATCTGACTGTCCGATCCCTGAAGTTTCCAATATGATCAAATCGAAGCCTGCTGCTTTTACGATATCCACTGCATCCTGAACATACTTAGAGAGTGCTAAGTTGGACTGCCGGGTAGCGAGCGACCTCATGTAGACTCGATTATTAAAGATTGCGTTCATACGGATGCGGTCTCCTAATAGCGCTCCACCTGTTTTCCGTTTTGAAGGGTCTACAGAAATTACAGCAATCTTCTTGTCTGTAAAATCTACCAGGAAACGCCGAACCAATTCATCTACAAGAGATGATTTTCCAGCTCCCCCTGTACCTGTAATACCTAAAACAGGTGTATTTGCTGCTTGTTGTTTGAGTGCTGCAATCTCTTCGCGATAATCTTCGGGGAAGTTCTCCGCCGCTGATATTACCCTGGCAATTGATGCATGATCTTTGGTAGAGACTTTTTTAACCTGCCCGTTGAGGTTTTCCCCTACGGTAAAGTCACTTCGCTTGACCAAATCATTGATCATTCCCTGAAGACCCATTTCACGTCCATCGTCAGGAGAATACACACGATCAATCCCATAGGCGTGAAGTTCTTCAATTTCTTCCGGCAGGATGGTCCCACCACCGCCACCAAAAATTCGGATATTGGCTCCCCGCTCTTGTAGCAAGTCATGCATGTACTTGAAAAACTCTACATGACCTCCCTGATAGGAGGTAATCGCAATGGCTTGGGCATCCTCTTGGATGGCGCAATCCACAATCTCCTGCACTGACCGATTGTGACCTAAGTGAATCACTTCACAACCGGTGGATTGGATAATCCGACGCATGATGTTGATGGCCGCATCATGTCCGTCAAAAAGGGATGCGGCAGTAACGATCCGTATGTGATTTTTGGGTTTGTATATTTCAACTGCTGGGGTCATGCTGTTCGTTATTTTGGGTCTGCAAAGATAACGAGTTTGGCTATCAAATAGGTCACGTAGTCCCGACATAGACCTGCTGAAGTTCGGTCCAGAGAGGTGAACTCCAGAGCTTAACTACAAAAAGAACATCAATGAATTTTAAGAGTATATCGTTACAATCAGACGCCTATTACCTCCATGATTTCTGTGCTCTCCGAGATAAATCCCTTGCCAGGTGCCGAGATTAAGTCGACCATCAGTAATAGGAATTGTGACCGAAGATCCCAACGTACTGGCCTTGAGATGGGCAGGCATATCGTCGGAACCCTCATAGTCATGGCGATAGTAGGGGGCATTTTCAGGAATGAATTTGTTGAAATGACTTTCGAAATCCATCCGTACCGTTGGATCTGCGTTTTCATTGATGGTCAAACTTGCCGAAGTATGCTGAATAAAGACATTCATGATCCCCGCCTTGATTTGCGAAATATCGAGCTGGCGCATAATGTCCGTTGTAATCAAATGGAATCCTCTTGGGCAGGACTTTAAGACAATTTCTTTTTGTTGGATCATACAATAAAACTAGTCAGTTGCAATTTGCTTACTTTTTTTAACCACGAGAAAATTTCTGAATCCTAGGCTATTTAATACTTACATCTGTGTGTTTTCAGTTCCTTGCTAAGTGTTGCGCTCGATTGGGTATTGATTAACTACTAAAGAGCGGCTCGTACCAGCTTCTCAAGAACTTAATTGAAAAATTAACGCATCCCTGTAAGAAACACACTCAGTGCATCACTAATGTCAAAAAGAGCAATGAGAAGAGTCAGCCTTACATTTTATTGGTTCATGATTACTTCACTACTACTCCAGGCCCAGTCTGAACATGTAAGTGGTCATGTAGTAGATCAACGTGGTGAACCCATTCCATTTGCTCACGTTCGAATTGACGGAACCTACTCAGGTACACTGACCAACATCTATGGGAATTTCCAACTAAATGTACCGAGCAGAGCGACTACTAAGCTTACCTTTTCCTGCATCGGGTTTGCTGAAAAGACCCTGGGTATCCCTCTTGGGGGAAGCATGAAAATTACGCTCGACGAAGATTTGATCAGCTTGCAAGAAGTCGTGATTGTACCCGAAGACTATGCGCGAGAACTGGTGCTAGCTGCCATAGAACAGATACCTGAAAACTATCCCACGCAAACCGAACGCATCAGTGGGTTCATCCGGGAAACACTAAGCAAAGACTCACTGGCGGATCGTCTTCATTACATCTCAGAAGCGCAAACCGAAGTATCTAAGTCGACATATGCAAGAGCTACTGCAAGGGACGATGTAAAGCTCATCAAAGGACGGAAACTCAATGTGGATACTGTGAACCTAAGGCTCAGAATTTATGCAGGAGCGCATTTGCCGCACCGCTTTGACTATGTGATGAATCGTAAAGGTCCCCTCAACCCAAGAAAAATGGATAACTACATTTACCAAGTGGATGATACGGTCAAGTATCAAGGAAAAAGGCTCTTTCGTGTGGGGTATCTCTCCCGGGACGGATATGAATCCGGCACCCTTTCCATTTTGGAAGGAACACATGCCATTGTGAGTGTCGAGCGGAAAGAAAGCAACGAGCGGTTTAAGACAGCCAGTCTAATCAAAATCAACGAAAGACAGTATCTCAATACCATTACCAACTACGACAACCATGAAGATTCCCTATGGCGCCTGAACTACATTCGATACAGCACCATGTTTATCAATGACGAAGACAGCATTTACCTAAACAGTCTGTACACCTCCCATGATTTTCAAGCTGAAAAAGAGAAAATCTTATATGCTGAACGAATCCAATACGGAGATTTTCTCACCGAGCAGGTAAATGAATTTGATCCAAACTACTGGTCGGATTTCAACGTGACCCTTCCTGATCGAACCTTTGACGAGAAATACGAGCAGAAGCCTACACAAGAACCAGGTGCGACCAAAGATCTCACCTCAATTAAAAGAACCTTGAACATCATCCAAAGGCTAGAATTCAGCTATAATGTAAGAAGCATGAACACCTCAATCGCTGCGCATGATGTAGGCTTTAACCAGGGAGAAATCATGGTCGACCAGAGGATAGATCAAGATGACCGGTACTACTGGTCACTCTCCTCCTCTATTTCCTATCGTTTTAAGAAAAAATTCTTTCTCAAATTTGAAAGCACAAGATCACTTAAAAGAAGACAGTCAGCGGACCGGTTTATTGGTATTACTTATCGCCAGCCATTGAAAAAAGGCGGAAGGGTTTTCCTTGCAGGTTCTCTCGGGTATAATCAAATGGTGTTCAATAGATCACTAGGCCAAGTAGCTCTGACAGAAAATACTTCACTAAACGGAAAAAAAATAGATGCGGACAGGGTAGATGTTTACTCCACCAGCATCAACCATTCGTTGTTGGGTTCGTTGGCATTTCTCTACGAGATCAACCGAAGATTAAAATTCATGGTAGGTGTAGATCATTTCACTCCCTTTGGAGGAAGAAATGGATTGACGTTCATTGAGGATCAGGGCATCTTCCGAAGAAGGGAAGTTTTTATAGAAGAGGGTACAGAAAACCTACAAATAACCTCAAATCAAGACTATAACTTTCAACGTGTTTGGGGCTTGAGAACCGGACTTGTTTTTGGGTTTTGATGAAGAAAACTATATCTCGTTTGCATAATTTAGGTGATGAAATATTCCCATGATCGCAAGAGACCATACATATCTCACGGACGAGGAGTTTGAACAGCAGTTTGAGCGTTTTACGTTCAAGCCTACATTGTTTAGCCATGAAGCACATCTACGACTTGCTTACATCCATATTCAAAAGTATGGAGTGCAACAAGCAGAGACAAATATGGTTGAGCAAATCAGAGGCTACGCAGCTTACTATGGTGCCAAGGACAAATTCAATAAGACGGTAACGATCGCTGCGGTGAAGACGATGCAGCATTTTATGGAAAAATCTAGCGCCACCTCTTTCCAGGATCTACTTAAAGAGTTTCCACAACTAGCCAACAGTTTTCGGGACCTGCTGTCGAAGCACTACAGCTTCAATGTCTTTAGTGATCCCGCAGCAAAGAAGGAATTCGTTCAACCCGATTTACTCCCATTTTAGTCCTGCTTTTCTGGATGTAACTCATCAAAGAAGATGTCATAATTTGGCACATCAAACGCCAGACCGACCACTTTACGATTATTATCCGTGGTGAAGGATACCGTGCCAAAGTCAAACCAGGCATGCTCTTCCTTCCATTTGATTTCGTAGATATCATAGTGCCAGTGCTCCAGTGAGGCATCCAATTTAGGTGCGTCTTGAAAAGATATGTTTAAGCTTCCATTGCTAGCCGAAACGATGATATCGCCATACATTGGATCGTAGTAGGTACCAGTCACCTCTTCCGGTTTCAAAATAGGTTGAGTGCCTGCCACTCTCGCAGTTTTCCTTTCGGATACCTGCTCTTGGTGCCCGTTTGATGCTCTGGACCTTTCCAAGAATTCAGCAGACCAGTCACGGTTATCTGCTTCTAGATACTGATTGACAACAAAGTAGGCCAAAGGAGTCGAAATTCCCTCCATTGAATTGGTCAGAATGACCACGCCCAAGTTTTGATCCGGGATCATCATAACCCTCGAATACATACCATCATAACCTCCTCCGTGGCTAACCGCAAGATTTCCATGATAATCCATTAAACTCCAACCGAGTCCATATCCAGAAAAATGACGACCAGGGATAAATTCCTTTGATCCTTCACTTAGTTTGAAATTATTGTGTGGAGTCCAGAGCAAGTTTTGCTGCTCCTTGTCCAGATACTTTACTCCTCCCCATTGACCACCGTTGAGGTTCATTCGCATCCATTTCGACATGTCATCTACGGAAGAGATTATTCCGCCGGCAGCACTGGGAGCATCCCAGCTTGCCCAGACAGAGGGTACTGTTCCACGATCCAATGTTGGCTTATGGGGTGTGGCCTGATTTTGATTGAGATCTGCGACGCTGATGACCGTATTACTCATTCCCAACGGCTGAATGAACTGCTCTTTTACAAAGCTCTCCCAAGGGGCTCCCGTAACTGCCCTAATCACCTCCCCTGCCGCTATGAACATCAAATTAGAGTATCCGTAACCATCCCTAAACTCAAATGCTTTAGGTACATACGCTGCTGCGCGAATAATCTGCTCCGGCGTTTTTTCTGACTTGTACCAGATCACATCTCCGCTAAAAGTTCCAAGTCCAACGCGATGGCATAACAAATCTTCTACCGTAACAAGGGAAGAAATGTATTCATCACCGTATAATGAAAAATAGGGGAGATAATCGCGTACTTTGTCCTTCCAGGAAAGCTTCCCGTCTTGGACCAACTTGGCTAAACATGACGCCACAAAAGCCTTCGAGTTAGAAGCGATGGCAAACTGCGTATGCTCGTCCACCTGCTCCTTCTTACCTAATTCCTTTAGTCCGTATCCTTTGCTAAGCACGACTTTTCCATCTTTCACTATGGCAACCGCCAAACCGGGCACACCCCAATCCTTTCGAGCCTTCTCAATATACTTGTCTATCTCCTTTAGATTAGGCTGTGCAGCCAAAAGGCTTGTTAAGAGGAGTAGAGTACTTAGTAAGTGGATTCTTAGTCGGGTCATGTTGATGATTTAGCGTGCTCTTCTTGAATTTCGTGTAACAGCTCGGTCTGATTTATGGGTTTTGAAATATACTTATCAAAACCAGCATCCAGAAATCTTTCCTTATCCCCAGGTAGCGAGTAGCATGTCACTGCATACATTGGGATATCCTTATGCATTTCAGTCGACTTCAGTTGCTGCATGACCTCCGTGCCGGTCAGCTGACCATCCCCGAGGTTGATGTCCATAAGGATTAAATCAAATGTATCTTCTTCCACAACGGCAAGTGCCTCGTCGGCATTTACCGCAAAAGATGTTGTGTACTCGAAGTCAAGATTCTTAAGCATCAGATCTAGTACCTTTGCGTTAATGCTGTTATCCTCCACAATCAATATTTTCATAGCCTTTTAGTCTTGGTCTAAATTAGCCAATGCTGGTAATCTAATACTAAATTCAGCACCTTTTCCCACCGCACTCATCACTTCTATCGAACCTCCCATTAATTGGATGATTTTTTTCGATATCGAAAGACCTATTCCACTTCCCTCATACTTCATGTTCAATCCAATATTGGCAATCTCAAAATTCTCAAATATTCGATCATGATCTTTTTGATCAATTCCAATTCCTGAATCGACAACCCTGATTTGACCCCATTCTTGCTCGTCCACGTGACAGATGATTTTCACAAATCCCGTGTCGGTATACTTTAATGCATTATTCACCACCGCACTTAGCGCTGCTATCATCATCTCATGATCCACCAGGATTATTCCTTCTACCTCGCTCTGTTCAAGGACAAAGTCCAACTTTTTCATGTTAGCTTGATGGTGATACATATCAAAACACTTCTGTGCCAGCTGATTAATTGAATATTGCTTAAGCTTCATTCGCAACCGCATAGCATCCAAGTCACTCAAGGTGACAAGATCATTCAATATGCTTAGCAAACGGTTTTCACTCTCTTTTTGCATTTGCAGCATCTCGATGGACTCCTCGTCAAGCTCTTTTTGCAGCAGCAATCCCGAAACGCCCATTATCCCATTGAGTGGTGTTCTCATCTCGTGACTCATGTTGGACAGGATTCCGGATTTAAGACGGCTCAGGGCCTGCGCATGATTGCGTGATTCTGTAAGGGATATCTCGGCTTTCTTGCGTTCCGTGATGTCCATCAAATTTGTAAGTACCTGGACAATCTGTCCCTCCGCATTTTTGATCGGGTGGTACATCACATCAAGCCATTGCATCGAGCCATTCAGTAGCGGACGCTCCACTTCTTTCCGAACAGATTGCCCTGCCTTTGCTTTCTCAAATTCTTCCTGAAACGTAGGCTTAAATATGTCTGGCATTACTTCCACATACTTTACAGGTTCTTTTGAAGGATCAACTTCATAGTCGTGCTGAATAATGGCACGTGTTTCGGCATCGGCCGTCAGAATGATGCCATCTGTATCCAAAAGCATGCTATAGATAAAGCCATTATCTACCATCGCAGCAAGTGAATTGTTTACTTTCTCTTTTTCTTGCTCCGCCAAGATTCGATCATTCACATTTATCAGATTTCCTACCATGCGAACGATTCTGCCGGATGAGTCCTTTTTGCACCACGCATAAACCTCGTAGTGTTGGTAGCCTTCTTTTACGTGCTTCACACGGTAAAAATTGAAGTAATTGTCTACTGAAGCCTTCAGTTGTTGGATAAATCTTGTCGTTGCCGCTTCCAGGTCATCCGGATGAATCAACGTTCTAAAGACCTTCTCGGGTAGCTTATCCTCTTCTCCAAGACCAATCATTCGCTTAAAGTCTTGGCTGTAAAATACACGATCAGAAGTCAAGTCATGATCGAACAGTCCGGACTTTATCCCTTTAAGCGCCAGCATCCTGGTCTCTGATTCCTTCCTTATTTTCTCAAGATTTCGATAAAGTCGTGTCTGATCCGCAGTAACACCATTGATGTAGATAATCTGATCATCTTGAACCACAGGTTTGGCGATGGTTCTAATCCACTTTTCATTCCCATTAGCCGTCTTGATCATACCGGAAAACTCATAAGGTTCGTGTTCCGAATAGAGCTTACTTACCAGTTGATCAATCTGTTCTTTATAAGGTGATATATAAAAATTAAGTGCTTTTGAGGCGTTTATTTCACTCCCCAAGGGTAGCTCATGAATCTGGTAGACTTCGTCGGACCAAAAGGTTTTTTGTCGTATGGGGTCATGGTACCAAGCTCCTGTCTTCGCCAACCTGGACATCTCTACCAGCGAAACGTGTTCTCGCGCATGATGTGAAACATCAAATCCGACCAGGTAAATGTTTCCCTCGGTGTAACTTAGATCTATTTGAAAAGCATAGGAAACAAGCGATTCATCAATCATGGTGACAATCTTGTGACAGACCTGATTCTCTTTGATGGCGCTATTAACAAGGATCTCAAACTCACCCACCTCGATCTCGTGAATTAATTCATAGATGGATTCTCCTATCAATTGCTTTGAAGGCCGATTGAATTTTTGAGACCATCTCTCATTGATTTTCAGGAAATTTCCATCGACATCCAGGATGGCCATGAAAACCTCCGTACTTCGGGCAAAGTGCGCTAATTCAGCGGTGGTAAATTCCATAAAGTGTGGTGGTTAGGGGCAGTAGTGACTACAAGTGGATTGTACTTACCATGTTGAACTTTTTGTGTGGAAAACAGCTTTCATCACGTCTTTTTGACTTATCTGACCCACTAACTTACCGTTCTTCACCACAGGGAACCTTCTAAACCTCATCTGCAAGAACATTCTCGCCACTTCAAAAATATTGAGATCAGGATCGACAGTCACAACTTTTTGTGCCATATGCTCACCTACGGTTCCGCTAAAAATCGGCATATTGTCGTACTTTCCCTTGACGACTTCCTTAAGGCAATCACCCTCTGAGACAATGCCTACCAATGCTCCTTCCGCATCCACAACAGGCCCACCTGAGATTTTATGTTTCATTAATTCTTCGGCAACTTCATACATTGGTTGCTCAGGACTGAAGGTGATTAGCTTCCTTGCCATGTAATCTTTAACCTTAACTGATTGGGACTCTTCTACTTTCGGTGCTTCTACACCTCTATAACTCATGACCATAACTGAATACTTTTGAAATTGGCTTTAGAAGTTAGCCAAAAAACTACTCGAAGACAAAAAATTGACGCTCAAATCAACTGGAGTGGTCTGATACGATAACCCAGTCATTACCTAACCTACGAAAGATCAGCGAAAAATGACCTTGTGGGTTATCCTTCTCGCGCTGAAGCTCCCATCGACCAACTACACTCCAGAAATCTTCACTAAGAGGTTCGAGTATCAGCAGTTCCAAGGTGAGTTTCCCCATTAATTCTTTAGTAGGGTAACTCTTTTTGTAGTTATCCAATGTATTCTGCCAACCATACGTCACTCCCCTGCTGCCAATGAAAACCAGCTTATCAGATTTCCAATAACTCTCCATGAAACAATCAAGATCACCCGCATTCCAACATACCTGTTGATCTTTGATTACCTGTCTGATCTGCTGTTCGTCCTGGCGCTGTGCCAGTGTGAGAACTGGAAATAGTAAGACGATTGCCGAAAGCCTTTTCACTTCTTAAGGTATCGTTGAATTCTCGTCTTCAAAGTGGCTTTATCGGTCGTTATGTGGGGATCACTGTAGATCTTGAGCATCAATTCCCTAAGGACATCTTCATTGTATCCCAACTTGCTCGCCATCTTTGCACAGAAGTGTATTTCCTCCTTGTAGATTCGACCGTCAATTTTCATGAGCTGCACAATGTTGTATAGATAGTCGTACTTAACATCATCATTTAGCTCTTCCAATCCTTGAATAAGGGAGGGATCCTCGAATGCCTCACTGATCTCCTCGTTTGACATGCCGTTTGCCTTGCCAATCTGCTTAATCAAATCAATTTCTTCTTGTACAACTACCCCATCAATTCTGGCCAGTTGTACGAGCATATTGAGATGGTACCGGATAATATTTGGGAATGATTCTGAAATAACGTTATTAATTTGCTGGTATCTTTAGGCACTGTTTACCAGCACCAAACTACCTTCAAATTACCAATATCCGATGACAATATGAATTTTTTAGCTCATTTATTAGTCAGCAAGAACGATGAGCAAGTCATGGTTGGAAACTTCATTGGTGATTTTGTAAAGGGCTCTCAGATACATGAATTTGGTGAACAGATTCAGAAGGGAATACGACTCCATCGTGCCATCGATTCCTATACCGACAGCCATCCCGTGGTGATGGAGAGTAAAAAGCGCTTAAGAGGTCAGTATAGACATTACTCTCCAGTCATCGTAGATGTATTCTATGATCATTTTATTGCGAGAGATTGGCAAAAATTTTCCTCGGAACCACTACTTGATTTTACCCAACGCTTTTACAAGCTGATGGAAAAGTACGCAACAGAGATTCCCAAGAGCGTCAACCAAATGCTTGTGTACATGCGTTCAGGAAATTGGTTGTACAATTACCAATTCGTGGAAGGGATCAATCAAGCGCTGACAGGCATGTCAAAGCGCACAAAATTTCAATCAAAAATGGAGTATGCAACTAGCTCCTTGGAAGAGAACTACGAAGATTTTGAAAGAGAATTCCATCAATTCTTTCCGCAGTTGCTTCACTACACTGAAAATTTTGAGAAATGAAAGACCTATTGATCGTAGGTGCTGGGGGATTTTTAGGCACGATGCTCCGATATGGGATAGGCTTGGTGTACCTACGATTTTTTGAAACCAAATGGTACTTCGGTACAATAACTGTCAATCTTGTTGGGAGCCTGCTCATTGGTATTCTGTTCGCATTGTGGGCTAAACAGCAAAACCAGCTGTCGCTTTTTCTGGTTGCGGGATTTTGTGGAGGATTTACCACCTTTTCCACTTTTTCGCTTGATGGACTTAAGCTTCTTAGGCAAAGCTTATACCTGGAGTTCTTTACCTATGCCTCTATTTCGATGGTTGGAGGGCTATTGTTGTGTTTTCTTGGGTTCTATTTATTTAACAAAGGATAATCTTTACCTTAGAATTTCCGTTAGTCTACTAGTCACTCAACTATGATCAATTATTACCATATACTTGGTCTCACTGAAAATGCTACGCCAGAAGAGATCAAAGCAGCCTTCAAGAAGCTAGCGGTCCAGTATCATCCTGACAAACATCCCGGTCGGAGTGATATGGAAGAAAAATTCAAAGAAATTAATCAAGCCCATCAGGTTCTTTCTGATCCCTATGAGAAGACACGCTTTGACTTAAAACTGAAGTACCAGCAGTTCTCGGAGAGCCATCAAGGAAGTCATCAACCACCCCCATACACCTATCAGCGAAGCCGAACCTATCAACGTCCAAGGTATGCCCAGGTAGACAAACGGCAAAATGCTATTGCTACAGCCTATGCCTTCGGAATCACATTCTTAATCGCTGCAATTGTCATGGGAAGTGTTTGGGCAAAGCGGTCGTATGACGATCACCAGTACCAAAAAGTGCTGAATAAAAGGAGAGCAACATTTGAACATGCCAAGGAGGCATTCGATGCTGGAGAATATGTAGATGCGTATGAGGTCATGACGGAGTTTAGGTTCTTTGAAAGAGAGGAGTCGGACATAAAGGAATTTAAGAAAACCATGATTGATCAAATCATTGAGCGGGGAGACGAAAATCTAGCCAACAATGCCTTTGACGAGGCCGTCACACTCTATCAGCTGGTTTTTGAACTTCGGCCAGAACTCCCTTGGTTTGACGTCAAAAAAAATCTGGCTACAGCATACAAAAATGCTGGGAAAGTGGACGAGGCCATCGCAATTCTTGAGGATTTTCTCGTCAATGATTATGACATTGTAGCGTCATTGGTAGAGCTCGCAGAAATTTACCGCGACTTAAAGGGTGACAATCAGGAATCAATGGAGAACTTTCAATTGGCCCATCGCCTCGCAGTGAAAAGGTATAAGCGATTTTACGGAGATGCCTATCCAATTGTCATTAGACAAGAATATCTGCCAAAATCGCATTTCCATCTGTATAGTGGTCTCGCCGACATGTACCTAAAGCTTGGTGATGCAAAAATGGCCATCAAGGCATCTGATTGGAATAAGTATGTTTGGCCCGACAGTATTCCTGCCTATAAAACAACAGCAGAAGCTATGGTCGAGCTTGGAAATCTGATTGGTGCATGTGAGGAATACAATCAAGCAATACAGCGTGGCTGGAAGGGGAGCACTTTAATTGACTGTAACTAATGGCTGGGTACTCAAAAAACCCTCTGTGGAAGAAATTAGGCATCAAGGAGCAGTACAACTGCCTTGTCATTCAGTCTCCAACAGACTATTTCGATCTACTGGAAACAACACCAATGGAGACACACTGGGAAGATAAAATTGAGAAGCCTCCGTACGACTTCATCCATGTGTTTGCAAAGGAAATTGAGTTCCTTGAAAACGGATGGACGCAATGGAAGGAGTCATTAAAAAAAGATGGGAGCTTGTGGATTTCATGGCCAAAAGGTACCTCAAAGTTGACGACCGATCTCAATGGTAACGTAGTTCGGGAATTTGGGCTAAATGGTGGACTCGTAGACGTAAAGGTTTGTGCAATTGATGAGGACTGGTCAGGACTTAAATTTATGTATCGGAAAAAAGATCGCTAAAGTCATCTTCCGAGCCAAAGGTAACGATGCAACGTTGATTTTTTAGCAAGCTCATATCCTCCGCAGGAATGAACTCCTCGTGCTGCTTCTGAATTTTTGCTACAGCCTCCTTTTTTATTTTCGAACGCTTTATGGAGTCCACAAAATTTCGCATCTCTTTCATATCGGAAAGGACCAACTCAGGAACTTTTACTGGCTTTCCATCATCTCCTTTGGCCACCATGGTGAAGTAGCTATTGTTGGTGTGCTTGACAAAATTACTCTTTACATTCTCCGAGGTGACTTTGATGCCCACAACCAGGGAGGTATTCCCGACGTAGTGAATGGCGGCATCCAAGTGTACCAGTTCACCCACTTCGATGGGCTGTAAAAACTCTACCCCATCAACGGTGACCGTCACACAGTAGGCGCCTGCATGCTTGCTAGCGCACGCGTAGGCTACCTTATCCATCAATGAGAGAATCATTCCACCATGTACTTTACCTCCAAAATTGGCGTATGATGGAATCATGAGCTCGGTAAGTCGGGTTCTGGAAAATGCTACGGTCCTGGAATCCATCAAAACTCAACTTTAATAGCCATGGATTGCTCCCCACTAATAATCTTCATAAAGTCGTATTCGTAGGTCACGGTCTTCCCGTCTTTGCTTACTAATTGTTCCTTTGAAGCGGCTTTTACTTTTTTTGGAAGATGGACAATGAGTTGCCATGAGGATTCCTTCAGCATTGCATCTAGGGCCATCATGGTTGAATCTTCCAGTGCCTCGTCCGTGGGATCCCAAACGGCTTGTCGAGAGAAGGAGTTTTTGCTGAATTCATGGTCAAACTGTGTTGTTGGCAGTTGAGCATCACCAGAACTGCTTTTTGAACCCTCATCCAGTATTTTCATAAATGACTCAAGTTCCTCCATGCCCGAAAAGCTAAAACGCAGTCCGGAATTTAAGTATCCTTCCTTCCTGCTCCCTTTCATAAACATCTCCATACGGTCCAGGTATTTGCGTTTCTCCGGGTCATTTCGAATACTATCAGGCACTTTGTCACTGATGTCTAATACTGAGTCTACCTCCGCAGGATACTCTCGCCAAAGTTGCTCTTCTATCACCTGAAACAAGCTATCCTCATCTGCATCTGGATTTAGACTGGTCATCATACTCATCATCATGTCTCGGCTCCCTCCAATCATATCCGTGTAAACCAGGTATTCTCCGCCACCGTCTCGATTGAGGTAGATTTCTTCTTTTATGCTAAAACAGCCCGCGCACAAGAAACTGAGGATAAGGAATGCAAGTGGTCTGGCCTTCATCAGGAGTGATTTATGAATTTAGCCGACAAAATCACCGGTTTGTCTCCTACACTTTTTAATCCGATTATTTAGTGTCAGCTTCCAAAAAGGAGATCGTCTTAGTACTAATTTACTTTTTACCCACAAGTTATTCAAGGTTTTACCTACTCGGGTTTTGCTTTCCAAGCCATTGGTGGGTTCAACAATGTATTCAAACCCCATACGGTGGGTCTCAGCCGTTGCACACGCATTTCCATACAATATGTTACTTGCAGACCCAACGTAAATAAGTGAAATGTTTTTTCTCTGCGGTCGATTAGAGGCTTTGTTGGCATCTTTTCTGTTTTCCAAATTGTCAGTCGGAAGGTAGTCACGGACAGACTTCTCTCGTTTTTGTGCAAGAAGGAAGGACGAGGAGGTAGCCAGAACAATAAACAGAATGTATCTCATACCAATATCAAAGTAATAGAATTTTTATCCAACGATTGTTGATCGTAAAGCGAATAAATAACTTGCATACTCAAAACCACACAAGTTGAAGTTTCTCATTTCATTTTTGCTTCGTACAATTCCCAGGAAGTATCTACAGTTGGTCAGCCATTTTGGGTTGAGAATTGTTTCCTTGTTTTACATAGGGAGTAAGGTAGAATGCCCTGTTTGTGGATCCAAATTCAGAAGCTTCCTTCCGTACGGAAGATTGAAATCGCGAAGTAATGCATTGTGTCCACACTGCTTATCGCTCGAAAGGCATCGCTTGATCTGGCTTTACTTACAGGAGAAGACAGATTTTTTTACTGCGGAACGTAAGATGCTGCACATCGCTCCTGAGCATTGTTTTATCAATCGTTTTGAAGCCATGGAGAATTTGGAGTACCTAACCGCAGACATTGAATCTCCTTTGGCCAAGATCAAAATGGATATCCATGACATACCCTTGGATGACGATTCCATCGATGTAATCTTCTGCAACCATGTCCTAGAACATGTTAAAGACGATTTTCAAGCCCTTCGAGAAATGAAGCGCGTCTTAAAACCAGAAGGGTGGGCTATTCTACAAATCCCTTTCTTCTATCCCTTAAAAGAAGAAACATACGAGGATCCGTCCATTGTCGATCCTAAGGAAAGAGAAAAGGCATTCGGTCAGGATGACCATGTACGAATGTACGGTAAGGACTACGGGAAACGTTTGGCAAGCGTGGGCTTCGAAGTGGTTGCGGAGAATTTCGCAAAAGAACTACCTACAGACACTGTTGCAAGACATGCACTTCCGGTGGAAGAGGTCATATACAAAGTAGTCAAATCGGCTTAAAAATCCAGCTTCCTTCCTAGCTCCATGTCACTCAGCTCTATGTCCAAAGCTCTAGTGGAAAGTTGAATCTCGCGCAATGAGACAAATAAGGATAAAAGAAGTGCGATTAAAGAAATGCCAAACACTATCTCACCCCAAAGTTCGGATTCAACATAAAGTAGAAACATGGAAAGAACGCACAGGAACAAGCTTAGCACTCCAAGGAGTTGCATCAGACGGATCAAATAGAGTCGTTTCCTCAAATTTCTCAATTGCCCCTCAACCACATTCTTTGGGTCGCTCACATAATTGCGATGGAGCTGACGAATCAAGGTAGCAATAGCAAGAAACCGATTGGTAAACGCAAGCAATAGCAATGATACTGCTGGAAAAAGTAGGGCTGGGGTGGTAAGTGTAATCTCCATGGTTTCTTATGGTTCGGAACTAAATCTTGCCTTGATAAATCCAATTCCATATGCACTCAGTTGGATGAATGCAGCAACAATTGAAAGAATTCCAACCTTTAAGCTTTTGTTTAACGTTGCAGCGTGAACGCCGATCGCCACAAAGTAAACTACAAAAATAGCTGAGGCGAGAAAGCCCAACAAAGGACTTATACCCAGCAAAGTAAGGGATACAACCAGTGCAAGGGTAAATAATGTCGGAAATAGATGGACCAGTTTTAGTGAACCAGGATGTAACTTCGTCAGCAGTACCCTGGCCTCGCCTGAATGCATGATTTGTCTAAAGAATGCAGCAAAGGTTGTTCTACGTTTGTGAAACACAAAAGCATCAGGAATAAAGGCGGTTTGAAAGTTGGATGCTTCTATTCTTAGACTAAAGTCAATATCCTCACCGTATCGCATCTCGTCGAAACCACCAAGCTGTTCGAAAACAGACTTTTTGATCCCCATATTGAAACTGCGAGGCTTAAACTTCTCGAGCGATTTCTTTTTACCCCGGATTCCACCTGTGGTGAGCATAGAGGTCATTGAGTAGCTGATGGCTTTCTGTATGGGCAGAAAGTCTGCCTTCTCCCTATCTGCCCCTCCAAAAGCGGCAACGTCACCCTTAGCTAGAAAATCGTCCACATGTTTTAAGTAGTCGGATGGGATAAGCGTATCTGAATCGAGGAAAATAAGCCACTCACTCGAAGTTCTAGCTGCACCGTAATTCCTTGCGGCTCCAGGTCCTGCGTTAGGAATTCTGTAATAGCCGATTGAAAGCGATGACCTAAATTGATTGACCTCAGCTTCGCAATCGGATGTTGAACCATCTTCAACTACGATGATGTCAAACTCCTTGATTGACTGCATGGATAAACTATCCAACAGTTCTTCCACCTCATTTGGCCTATTGTATACAGGAATAATAAAGGAGTACTTAGGCATTGTCTTGTAAAGGCTTCATCCTCACGTATGCGAGACTATGCATTAAGGTTCGTCTTCTCAGAAATCAAATAATCTCCCTTTTTCTGATTGACTTGAATGACCATTTCTGCCAAGAATCCAGCTAAAAAAAGTTGCATTCCAACAATCAAAGCTACCAATGCCAGAAAAAAAAGTGGTTGGTCTACAACATCTCTCCTAGGTAGATGATTGAACTGTCGATACAATTTCTCTCCAATAACCCATACGGTGATAATAAAGCCTGACAAGAAAGAGATAGATCCAAGCACACCGAAGAAATGCATGGGATTCTTCTTAAACCTTGAAACAAAGGTCACTGATAGCAGATCTAAAAATCCAGTCACCAATCTTCTCATTCCGTATTTTGTGTGACCGTACTTCCGAGCTCGATGTTCAACTACACGCTCACCAATTCTTGAAAATCCATTCCACTTCGCGATCAACGGAATGTATCGGTGCATCTCACCATATACATGAATGTTTTTAACAACTTCTCCTCTGTATGCTTTAAGCCCACAGTTAAAGTCGTGCAGTTTAATCCCCGAGACCATCCTTGTCACCCGATTGAAGAATTTTGATGGGATGGTTTTACCGATGGGGTCATGTCGTTTTTTCTTCCAACCTGATACCAAATGGAGACCTTCTTCTCTAATTTGATCTACCAGGTAGGGAATCTCGTCAGGGCTATCTTGCAGATCAGCATCCATGGTCATCACAATGGCACCGGAGGAGTGATCAAAACCTGTCTGGAGCGCAGCTGATTTGCCGTAATTTCGATTGAATTTGAGCCCTATTACTCTCTCGTCCTTGGCTGACCAACGTGTGATCTCCTCCCAAGATCCATCGGCACTTCCATCGTCTATGAGCAGCACTTCTGTGGTCAGTTTATGCTGGTCTACAACGCGAAAAATCCATTCCAAAAGCTCTGGAATGGATTCCTCTTCATTGAGTACGGGTACGACTATCGATAATTCTTTTGACACTTATATGGCCTCTGGATCTTGATTTTTGGTGAAAATAGTCACGATCAAGGAAATGATAAAGCCAAAAAGAACGCCCATTAAGATACCCATAATTAACATCGCAGCAGGCGAAGCGAACATTTCAACGAAGGGCATCGCCTGATCTATCTGCGCTTGAGACTGACCAGCCTCCTCCATGTCAGCGATTGATTTTTCGATGATTGCATCAATGAAGTTGGTATTGATGAATGATACGTAGATAAAAGTAAAGATGCTACTTATTGAAGATGAGATCAGTGCGATCAAGGTTCCAATTCCAAGACCCTGTCCAAAACTCATGTACCCGTCACCATCACTCTTAAACTCTCGATGTGCAAAAATCAGTAAGACGAGGAATATAACCCCACCTATCCAACTAAGTGCCTGATTTCCTGCCTGGCCTGCAAAGTCGACCACCACAAAAAAGATGATTGAAATTAAGCCATTAATGACCCCCCATTTGATGGCGGTTTTTTTCGTAGATGCTTCTTGTACTTCTTCTTCCATGATTGAATTTAATTAGGTTTTCTTCTTAAAATTATTGATACAACTGGAGTAACCAAAAATCCCGATAGTACTTTCCACCCAGAATTTCGCAAAATCACTTGCAATGGCTCCCTTGACTCAATCTGATTGTACTGCTCTTTGATGGCATCCTCGCCATAAGTTTCAACGTACATTTCTCTTTGAGCATCCAGCATTACTTTGGCTCCTTCCTTGTATTCATTCATTAGTTCCGGAAAGGAAGCAAATATTACAAAAAGAAAGATGGAAAATAATATGGCTGCAGGTATCAGTACGATAAAACCAATGCTGATGCCTTGCCAGAAGTGAAAAACACCTCCGTTTCTAAAGTCTTTATGCTCTTTCGAAGCGAAGTAGATGAACAAGAAAAAGACAGCGAGGTCAAAAAAGAAATGCCGTGGATCCAAGAGTGGATTGCTCCCAAACTTCAGCGAAACATAAAACAATGCACAGAGAAACACTCCGCAAAGAACTGCATATTTAAGGGAGTGCTTTAGCATTATTCAAAGGTTCTAAATTGGTGACCGTTTACAGTTGCAACCACCTTCCCCTGAAGCGTGGACCCCCAAAACGGTGAGTTTCTTGACTTTGAATGGTTCGTCTCATCATTCAAAGTCCATGTCTGCTCGGGGTCAAGGAGCGTAAGTTTAGCTGGGACTCCCTCCTTGAGGGATATATTCGTAAGACCTAATACACTTCTTGGCCCCGCAGTCACACGGTCCAGTAGTACTTCAAATGGAATGTCATTGGTCAGTTGGAGCAGAGAAGGATAAAAGGTCTGTAGTGAGATTGCCCCAGGTAAGGCAAGATCAAATTCCAACTGTTTGCTCTCCAAATCATGCGGTCGGTGATTGCTACAGATTGCATCGATTACACCTGACTTGACACCCTCAAGTAAGGCTTGCCGATCCTCTTCCGTTCTAAATGGAGGTATCACTTTTAAATTGGTATCAAAATCTCCAACGGAGACATCCGTGAAGAGTAAGCTGTGTATTGCCACATCTGCCGTAACCCTTAGACCCTTCTTTTTAGCTTCTTTTATCAGCGGCAGGGAACCAGCTGATGAAACTCTGGAAAAATGTAGCCTCCCTCCGGCGTATTCCAGAATATCAAGATCACGTTTGATCGTAATTTCTTCAGAGAGTCCGGGTTCACCCCTCAAGCCAAGGTTCGTGCTAACAATACCTTCATGCATCTGACTTCCACGTGAGAGCTGCAAATCGTATGCTGATTGCATGATCGGCATATCGACTTGAGCGGTGTACTGAAGCGCTTTCAAGAGTAATTCGGTATTCCATACGGGAACATCCCCATCTGTGGCAGAACTAGCTCCTGCGGCTTGCAAGTCCAATAATTCGGTTAAGTTTTCCCCTTTAGTTTCTTCACTTAGTGCAGCTGCAGCCCAAAGACTTATCGTATCTGACTGAAATTTTGTGATATACTCAATATCCGCCTTCGACTCCAGAACTGGATTGGTATTAGGTATCACCTGCACATCGGTAAATCCTCCTGCGAATGCAGCGAGACATCCGGAACTCAGGTCTTCCTTATCTTCTCTCCCAGGGTCATTGAAATTTGCATTCAGGTCAAACCAGCCTACACATACCTGTTTGCCTTCGGCATCAATGACATGCTCAGCTGAAGTGCCTGCAAAGGAGGTAATTAGTCCTTTTTCGATAAGAACACTACACTTTTTAGTATGATGTGGTGAGGTAGTATCAGCAACGATGCAGTTTTTCAGCAACAAGCTCATCTAAGGTACTTATGAAATAGGGTTTCTGTTAACAAAATGAACAAAACCAAAATTAATGCATATTTCCATAGCGCTTGCTCATTCGACGACATCGTTAACGCCTGTGCTTCTGCAGACTGAATTGTGACATGATCCAAGTTCCCAAAGTTTTCCTCTAGTTCCTTATGGGAAAGCCCGGACATGATCGATTCTGCCTTTGAAGAATTTACCGCTATTTCGAAGGTATCCTTTTGATGCAGCAGTTGGTAGAATCCGCTTTCCAACTGTGGAATACGATATGAAATACCATTCTCCATTGGACTATGATCAGGAATAACCTCAAGGTTATCGGCAACTATCTTAGGAGGGGTATCAGAAAATTCCGCCTTCAATTGGGCTAAGTCACCTGGATAGAAATAGGGTGCTGCATCATACTCCTTAGTGGATAATACGATTTTGTACAGTATGGGAAGAAATATGGAATGCGTAGGAAGGCTGGTATACTTCAAGTCAAGAGGGACATTGAAAAAATAGTTGTGGCCGTCCAGGCTTCTTACAAGTGAAGCTTTCCCGTTTCTTAAACGTATGAGCGTCTCATAGTTTCCACGTAGATCAAAATAGCTAGCCGAAGTCGGTAATGCATCGAATGTATTCTTTTTGGTAAACACACCACTAAAAAGTGGACTATAGGGGTCTAATTCCATCTCATTTCGAATGGTGTCAAGACTCGGAGTCAATGAGAAACCCAACCAACTGAAGTCAAAGTCATCTTCCAGCTCGGTAGGGGGAAAAACAATGCAGGTCTTGTTTGCAATCTCATTGCTTAATCCCGTGGGTAAGTTCGACAAACCGCTGAAAACGATAACGTCAGCCTTACGCAAGTTGTCGAAATCAACAGCATCCGATTTCATGGAGTAGACGGTAAAAAGGGATTCATTGGTAAAAACCTGTTGCAAAAAGTTCTCTTCCCCTGCATCTATTATCGCAATAACTGGTTTCATGCGTTCAGAAATGGTGAAGTGAAATGTATTGTCGTAGAAGACCTGATCTCCTTCGATTTCTACAGTGAAACCCCCATATAATCCAGCTGGGACATCAAATACCACTTGATCGATGTCATCCGATTTTAGCACGACGGAAGATAGCTGCCTTTCTTTGTGCATAAGCCTAAAAATGAGGTTTTCTTCTTCCAGTGCTGTTGATCTCATAATCCGTATTATGACCCTTGTCTGAGAAAAATCATCGGGATTAAAATCAACCCAAAGAGAGTCTACTGAAGCATTCTTGTAGAAGGTCACTGCACCAGTTACGATGAAATTTCTTTGGACCGTCGTATCGGCTACAATATCTTGTAAGGTCTTCAAGCTGGCTCCTTGAAAATCTGAAATCACCGATGGAAAATTCTCAAAATCCATATTTTGATAGACTTCTTCAACGGCTTGCTTTGAAAGGTCGGCTACCAGATTGTCTACTTGATCAATGGATCTAGATCCCATGTGTTCGATGAACATGCTGGGAGATCTATCAACAAGCAATTTTTCAAATTGAGTTGCCTCTTGTTCTTGTAGATTGGTATTGAATCTGAAAATGATAAATAGTAGGATCGTGAAAGCAAGCAGCCTTGACGCAAATATCAAGAGATGTTTAAGCTTGGTCTTGGATTTATGTTTGGTAGTGACCTTATTTATGAACTTAAGATTGGTAAACAGTTGCTTTTTAGCTCTGCGAAAGGAGAATAGGTGTACTAGCAGCGGGATGAGTAGTAGTAGCGCAAGGAGCCAAACAGTGTTCAAATCAACTATTTAAGGTGTGTCTACGTGAAGTTATTTTACAAGTTTCCTTAAACTAAAAAAGCTCCTCAAAAAGAGGAGCTTTGTTAATAAACTGGCAACGACTTACTCTCCCACCTATTACGGCAGTACCATCAGCGCTGGTGGGCTTAACTTCTCTGTTCGGAATGGAAAGAGGTGGACCCCACCGCAATAATCAC
>CAZQJU010000028.1:19806-37322 GCA_964593185.1 uncultured Roseivirgaceae bacterium | reverse complement strand
AGAATATGAAGAAAATTATAGACCAGCCCTTGCTTAACCCCTGGAATTCAACTAAGTGAAAAACTTCCTTAATACTTTGATAGGTTCAACGTTCTGACAGCGTCAAAATATCTTTTGGGAGAATGATATTCTTTTTATAACCATCTCGCGTGGCATGTATCATTGCAATACCTATTTGTGTGGTGTCGACAATGGAATTTGGTGTTAGCACCTTCATGATCGTGAGAAACCACATGAAGTAATCGTAAAAAAACTGATACAATTTGGTTTTCGATTTGATTCCCCTGCGAGGGATGATAGCACCGGGTCGAAACATGAAAGCCTGCTTAAACCCTAGATTTACCAGTGCATTTTCTGTTTTACCCTTTACGCGTGCCCACATCGTTCGCCCCTTTTCGGAAGCGTCTGTTCCCTGACCGGAAACATAGGTACACGTCATGTCAGGGTTCGTCCTAACCAGTTCTTGGGCCAGAGCCAGTGTGTAGTCATAGGTGATGGTCGTGTACTGCACTTCATTTAGTCCTGCGGCGCTTACCCCCATGCACAAATAGCACGCGTCGTAGCCCTCAAGATGTGACGAAATAGGAGTAAAATCTGAAAAATCCTTGTGCACTACCTGTTTCAATTTTGGATGCTCAAGTTCATCGGAAGATCGTCCAATGGTCAGTACCTGCTCAATGGCTGGATGGTCCAGGCATTCGAAGAGAACGCCTTTGCCCACCATTCCGGTGGCCCCTGTTATGATGACTTTCATAGGATTAATTTAAACAAAAGCAGCCCCCGAAAGGGCCACTCTATTCACAAAAAGTAGTTATTTGATCTGACTCATGATCATTTTTTGGAACCCGCGGTCACTCAGCCATCTTCGCATGAAAAGGACCATACCCGCCATTGCTCCGCTTGCATAGCGTGTCTTAGGTTTTCTTGACTTTATGGCCTTGGATATGGTATTGGCAATGACTTCAGGTCCCGAATGACGACCTTTTTTTGAGTAGGACTCTGCTGCAGTTTTTGCCATGGCTTTAGCCAGCCCTTCATAGGGACCGTTTGCGGAACGGTCCAGCATGGGCTGATTCATCACATCCACAAATTCCGTTTTTATGGCACCAGGTTCAACAATCACCACGTTGATCCCAAAAGGCTCAACTTCTATTCTTAAACAGTCCGACCAACCCTCTAAGGCATGCTTAGTCGCATGGTACCATGCCCCCAGAGGAGTGAAGATTTTTCCCCCTACGGATGAAATGTTAATGATAGTGCCGCTTTGCTGAGTTCGCATGTGAGGCAGTACCAGCTGAGTGAGTCGGGCAAGGCCAAAGATGTTTACTTCAAACTGTCTTCTGGCTTCATCTATCGTGATATCTTCCACGGCTCCATAAATGGCGTATCCGGCATTGTTTACCAAAACATCGATTTTACCGTGCTCATCCACCATGTGCTTGATTCCCGCCTCAATTTGCCCATTTTCCAGGACATCCATCTTTAGTGCAAAACCTCCCGCATCTTGCAGTTCCTTCATCTTTTCGATACGTCTGGCAGCACCATAGACGATATGCCCCTCTTTAATCAATTGAAGCGCTGTTGCTTTCCCAATACCGGCCGATGCACCGGTTACCAATATTACTTTCTTTTTCATTTGTTCATTTTATGCAAGTGAGTAATCACTTATTATTTAGGTAAATTTTTTAAACTTTGTATTTGTTCTTTAGAAATTCGATGGTACCATTCAAATCGTAGTTTTCCTGGAGCATAAATCGTGTTGCAATGCCATCCATTAAGGTCAGCAATAGATTGGCTTCTTCTTTTGGATGGTTATACTTCAATTTTTCAAATGCATTTTCCAGGGCTTCCTGGATGGCTCTTATCTTATGTTCCCCATACATTTCCAACTCCCATTTGATCTTAAACTGCAACTTCCAGAAATCTACCGCATCTTTTTCCTTGCTTACATTCAACGTTAAATCAATGTATTTTCGAATCAACGCTTTCGGATCGGATTCTAACACAATACTCGCGAGCAATACATTGGCCTGCTCCTCACCAAGCTGAATGATGGCTTTGAGTAGTCCTTCTTTATTCCCAAAATGCCGAAAAATCAGCCCCTCAGATACACCAGCCTCCTTGGCAACCTTACTCGTAGAGGTACTCTTATACCCCTCTTCAGCAAAGAGCTTTAGTGCTGCGTTCACAATTTTCTCTTGTTTTTCCGTCATTAAAGTGAGTAATCACTTACAAATCTAAAAATTTTTTATACATTGCCAAGCAATATGAAAATATTTAAGCGAATTATGTTGATCTTCTTCTCAATCATTCTACTTCTTGTATTAGCGGTGTTTGTGTTTTTCAAAACGGCACCTCAGCTAGGAGCCAGCCCGAAGGGAGAACGACTTGAACGGATGAAACTGGCCTCAAATTACAAGTATCCCGTCTTTCTGAACACGATCGAGACAAAGATGGATATGCCTAAAGGGACCATGGGCAAGGTATTGAGGCATTACTTCTTCGAAGACAAGAGCAACAAAAATCCCAAAGAGCCGATCAACGTGAGACCTTTCAACAAGGCCGATTTTGAGAACATACCACAGGACAGTATTGCTTTTGTGTGGTTCGGTCATTCGTCCATCTTGATGAAATTGAATGGAACGACAATTCTGGCGGATCCTGTACTGATGGGAAAGCGGGCCTCCATGTTTCCTTTCCTTGGGCCAAAAAGGTTTGATTATGCCCAGCACGTTACGGTTGAGGAACTACCAAAAGTGGATGCGATGATTCTATCGCATGACCACTATGATCACTTAGACTATCCTACCATTAAAGCATTGCGAGATAAGGTCGATCGGTTCTTTTTACCGTTGGGTACCGGAGCGCACTTCGAAAGGTGGGGAATTCCAGCAGAAAATATCCAGGAATTGAATTGGTGGGATGAAATCAAGTTTAAAAATTTGACACTAGCCTTTACTCCAACACGGCATTTTTCGGGAAGAGGTCTCGGTGACCGGTTTCATACTTTGTGGGGCTCCTGGGTGCTCATGAGTGGTGGTAAAAGGCTCTACTTTAGCGGAGATAGTGGCTATTTTCCTGGGTTTAAGGAAATTGGAGAAAAGTACGGTCCGTTTGATATCACTTTCATGGAATGTGGTGCTTACAATGAAGGTTGGAGTGAAATTCACATGTTTCCCGAGGAAACCGCTCAGGCACATCTGGATGTCAAGGGAAAATTGCTAATGCCGATTCATTGGGGAAAATTTGATTTGAGTCTGCACCCCTGGAAAGAGTCTGTTGAGCGCCTGACTAAAAAGGCAAAGGAAGAAGACATTAAATTGTTTACGCCTGAGGTGGGCGCCTTGTTTTCGCTCTCAGATAGTCCCAATTTAGAACATTGGTGGGATCAATACGAATGATATATCGGGGGCAATGCACCTGGCTATCAATAAATAGCTGTACATTCGCGCTCCATTTTAATCATCTGTTTTGAAAACATTCAAAGATCTTGGGCTCTCTCCCAACACACTGAAAGCCCTGGAAGATCTTGGGTTCGCAGAACCTACCCAAATTCAGGTACAGGCTATACCCCGACTTTTAGAACAAGATCCAACAGACTTCATTGGATTGGCACAGACCGGAACAGGAAAGACCGCCGCATTTGGACTTCCTTTGATCGATTTGATTGATGTGGACCAACCGGTCACGCAAGCCTTGATCATGGCGCCTACACGAGAGCTCGGCCAGCAGATTGCGGCACAACTGGTGGAATACTCAGCTCATCATGGTCAACTTAATGTGGAGGTGGTCTATGGAGGTGCGGCTATCACCAATCAGATCAAAGCATTGCGAAAACCTACACAGATGGTGGTGGCGACACCAGGACGACTACTGGACCTGATCAAAAGAAAAGCCATCAAACTGAATAACATCAGCCATGTGGTACTTGACGAAGCAGATGAGATGCTCAATATGGGCTTTAAGGAAGCCATCGATGAAATCTTATCTTATGCACCTGAGACCCGATCCACATGGTTGTTTTCCGCCACGATGCCGCCAGAGATCAAGCGGATTGTCAAAAAATACATGGTAGAGCCGATTGAAGTGACGATCAATCAGGAACAAAAGAGCAACAAAGACATTACACACCAGTACGTCATTACAAAGTCTGCAAATAAGGTAGCCGCGCTCCGCAGGTTTTTGGATCTCCAGCCTGACATGAAAGGGGTAATGTTTTGCCGTACGAGACGCGAAACTCAGGAAATTGCAGATCAGTTAAACGATTTAGGATACAGTTCTGAGCCCTTGCATGGTGAACTCTCCCAACAGCAGCGAGATGCCGCGATGAAGCGCTTTAAAGCACGATCCATGCAATTGCTTATCGCCACCGATGTAGCTGCAAGAGGCATTGATGTGAATGACCTTACGCATGTAATTCATCATACACTACCTGATCAACTGGAGAGTTATACGCATCGAAGTGGGCGTACAGGGAGAGCCGGGAAAAAAGGTATTTCCTTGGCGTTTATTAATCCGAGGGAGGGAAGAAAGATTGAGGCACTGGAACGGAAGCTAAGTGTAAAGTTCCACCAGATAGAAGTCCCAAACATCGCTTCCATTGAAAAAGGGAGACTTACGAACTGGGCCAACACCATTGTCAATGCTCCGGTGGATGCGAAGAGCGAAAAGCTTTACGATTCAGTGAAAGCTAGTTTTGATGCATATTCCAAAGAGTACATTCTTAAAAAAATAATCGTTTCTCAATTAAGTCAGTTGGTCCTGGATGGGGAAGAGCACGACTTGAACGAGGCCACGGGAGGGTCCCCTGATCGGCGAGACAAATCAAAATTCAATCGTTACTTTATCAACCTCGGGAGCATTGATGGGATGAGCAAAAGCGAAGTCGCGTCGTTTGTTTCAGAGATTGGACAGGTCAGCAAGAAGTTTATTGGGGATATCGTATTGAAGCAAAATCATTCCTTCTTTGAGTTGGATAAGCGGTATGATCGGGGAGTGACTGACCGATTCAACAAGGTGACCTTTAATGGCAGGGACATTCGGATGAATCGAGACAACGACCGATCGGAAGAAGCGCCAAAAAGCAAAAAGAAGGCCCGATCGGAACGAAATTCAAAAAGGAAGACCAGCAGGAGTAAAGGCAGGAGAAGGAAAAAGTAGCAGACTTAATTTGATCATTTCAATTCGTCAATATCCCCATTCTCCGAAAGCAGCACTGCAACGCTTCGAGTGCTCTCGAACTGAGAGAAGATAATCACCATTACCACCGTAATCGGGGTGCTCAACAGCATTCCGGTGATCCCCCATATTTGGCCCCATACAATTAAGGCAAGAATGGTTACAAGTGGACTTAGATTCAATGATTTACCCATAAGCTTGGGTTCAATTACATTACCTATGAGCCATTCAACCAGTCCCAATCCCACCAGGATGATAATGAAAGGCCTCACCTCCCCAAACTGCACTAGACTGAAAAATGCCGGAAAAAGGGTGGCAATCAAAGATCCAATGGTCGGAATGTAGTTAAGTGCAAACATCAGAAAAGCCCAAAAGAATGCGGCATCCACTCCCATGACAAGCAGGAACACAAATCCAACGCCCCCGGTCAACAGACTTACGTAGGTTTTCAAACGAATATAGTCGCTCGATGCATCGTTGATCCTGCCGAGTATTCTGGAAGCTTTGTGGTGTTCTTCGTCTGTTTTGAAAAGTTTCTTAATCTTGGTGGATAAACTGGCTTCTTCTGTAAAAATGAAAGCAGCGTACAGAATAATCATTACGAAATTGCCCAGTGCCCCTGAGAGCGAATCGGCAATGTTTCCTAAAATGGATGCATAGTCAAAGGTCTCAACAGTCTCAGAGATTTGTTTGGTAATGTCGATCCCAAAGGTGGTATTCAACGATTGCAGCACTCCATTCAGATTTTCTGTGTAGTTGGAGCTGTTTGCCAGCAACGAGGAAATATTGCGTGTGATAATTCCGGAAATCAAGCTGAGTCCCAAGAAGACAATGGCGAAAACGAAAGTGTTGATAAGCCAGTTTGGAACATTCTTCTTAAGTGCAGGTATTTTGTGGAGTAGGTTTTTGAAATAGCGACTTAAGAACCAAAGCACAACTCCATAGACAAACGGGATGAGAATACTCTTTGCAAGCAATAGGAGTGTAAGTACACCTCCTATTCCAATAACGGCGTAGGCTAGTTTTTTCATGTTGCGATTTCTGGTTCGTTAAGTTACCATTTCTTTCACCTTTGGAATGACTTTTTGGCCGATCAACTCAATGGATTTCATAAGTTGATGGTGGGTCAGTAATGGGTTATCCATCTGAAACGTAAAGCGCTGAACGCCTCCAAGCGCTTCCGAATGCCGTATGATTTTTTTGGCCACTTCGTCCGGATCACCCACCACCAAAGCTCCTTCTTCATTCGCTTGGAAATCAAAACCTTCCCGAGTTACCGGAGCCCAGCCTCGCTCTTTGCCGACGTTGTTGAACATTTTGGCATAACCGGGATAATAGGTATCCAGGGTTTCTTGATGACGATCACCCACAAAACCCAATGAATGCAGTGAGATTGTCATTTCATCTACTGGATGGCCTGCATCGACGTAGGAGTCGCGATAGAGATCTACCAGCGGTCGAAACCGTTCGGTTTGTCCTCCAATGACCGCCACGACCAAGGGAAGCCCTTGCTGGCCCGCTTTGATGAAGGAAGCAGGTGTTCCTCCCACACCTCTGTAGATGGGTAATTTTGACTGCAAGGGGCGTGGATAAATGGGTTGATCCTTTAGTGGGGCCCGGAATTTCCCATTCCAGGTTACAAGTTCATTGTCTCTGATCTTTAGCAGTAGATCAAGTTTTTCTTCAAAAAGGTCTCCGTAGTCATGTAGCTCAAAACCGAACAAGGGAAATGAGTCCGTGAAGGATCCTCTACCTGCTACAATTTCTGCTCTCCCATTGGAGATCAGATCCAGGGTGGCAAAATTTTGAAAAACACGGACCGGATCAGCGGAACTTAGAACGGTCACGGCACTACCGAGGCGAATATTCTTCGTCCTGGCCGCTGCCGCAGCCAAAATAACAGCATTGGCTGAATCAAGAAATTCTTTGCGATAGTGTTCACCGATTGCAAATGAGTGCAGTCCCATTTCATCGGCAAATGTGATCCTGTCGAGTAGCTGGCTCAGGTCTTTGACAGGATGAGTAAATGATCCATTTTTCTGATCTACTGTGGCCGCTGCGAAGCTGTCTATTCCGATTTTCATGGCAGTTTCATTACTTTATTTCAAATGTGCGTTTGATCACCTGATCCTCTGATTCAAATCTTAGTGATCCAACACGGTGATCGAAAAGACCGTTCAGATTGTTTCCGGAAGGGTCTGCAAATCGTGCGCTTACATACAAGGAGTACGTGCCAGATTGCCATTTGTGAGTGGGCTTGAATATCACCAAACGTTAAGAAAATCCCTTTCTGTTGATTTAGTTCAATGAGTTTCAGTGGCTCAAGAAACAGAGAACAAGGCTTTCCATCCTGAAGATACAAATAGGATTCTTCTGCCCGTAAGAGATTAATTGGAGGGGTATCTTCACTTGATTCCTGTCCAATTAAATCTAATGACAGCAAAGAGGCAAGGCATGCGTAAAAGAGCCGCATCCTACGCACCTTCTTCAGCTTTTGTCTTGAAGTAGGCAACAAAACTGAGGACAATGGCTGCGCTTGATACCAAGGTCATGACCGTCCCAGCTACAAAGTTGACGTAACCTCCAAGGTCCATAAAGAGAAAGTAACCAAGGTCGGCGAGTCCACCGCAAATGGCTGCCAGAAAGATGGCGTTCTTATTCCCTTTCCAGATAAAGAAGGCACATATAAGGGTGACAGCCCCAATCCAAAGGAGGTTGAAGCCATGCTGACCAATCACAGCACCTGCAGCGGATGGATAGTCTGCTGCCAAGGTTGCTGGATCTACTTTGTCCGCAATTCCTGCAACTGCTCCTTGGATATCACCAGAGAGAATAAATGAATCTGTCATGACACCTGCGAGAATGTGCACTGCTCCCCATATAATCCATAGGATAGCAGCAATTTTTAAAAAGGTCTTGTACATAGTTGTGTTGGTTAGTTTTGGTCTAGAATTGTTTGAAATCTTATGCGTTCGGTTTCGAATTTTTGCTTGTATTCGGATTCAATTATTACACCATCCTTGAAATAATGATTGAAGGAAGGCAGTTGGAAACTTGAAATAATGTTGCCCCCAAAGTGCGGGAATAACTGTTTTGATACCCTCATGACATTGGATTCTGGCCTTCTGGATGGGGACGTTGATAGCAAAAACATGGGCTTATCATACCAGATGTTCATCTGGTCAATACGAGACATCCAATCCCACAAATTCTTGAAGGCGGCGGTGTGTAACCCATTGTACTCGGCTAAGGAGATGATGATTCCATCAGAACCTTTGATTTCTTGGAGAAATGAAACAGCACTTTCGGGGATGCCTTCTGCTTTTTCAAGATCAGGAGAATAGAGTGGGAGCGGAAAATCATTCAAGTCCAAAACATGCGCGTCTGCGCTAGTAATCTGACTTGAGGCAAAGGTGGCAAGCCTCTTGTTGATAGAGGTTTTACTATTGCTTGCCCCGAAGGCTAGTACTTTTTTCTCCATGCCATGATGATTTGTATCCAAATTTCTGGCACAGGTAGGAGGGATGCATTAACCTAGATTAAGAAAGAACCATATTGTGATGTAGATAACCTCGAGCTAGAGTCCTAATGTCATTTTTTGGAGACTCCAATCCAAATCAAAGTAATCAAGCTGGAACAAACGAACGCAGTTCGAATGGAGTGATAAAAGTCCCAATCATCAAAAATCGAGAGGGCTTCAGAGCTTGTAAGTACACCAGACTGCAGGGTGGGATTAAGGTCTGCACCATATAGTGTAAAGTTCATAAACTGACAGGTCAGCAAGCCTGCAAGCGAAATAATCCACCATTTTCGCTGACTCTTTTCTTCTTTAAAGTTTTTAGTGAAAGCGAAAATCATGGTGGCTATGGAAAGAAGGTGCAATGGCACCATAAGGGTCGAGAAGTTGATAAATGTGCCACGCCACCAAATCTGCAATTCGGTTCCATTGAGTGACTGCCAGTATGGCACCATCCCAATAGCAAGAAAGAGATAAATGAAACTAACCGCCGAGACGAATGTAAATGCCAGTGTATAGGTTGTTGACTTCATTTGCAGCTCAAATTTTAGTTTGAGCTAAGGTATGAGCAACTTCAATGCATATCCTTAATCTAAATTAAGAAAGGTCTGTCCGGCCATTATTTCTAGCACGCTCTCCACGGACCTTGCTAAGTGCTTCCGGAGTTATGCCCAAATATGAGGCAATCATGCGTTGCGGAAGTCTTTGTAAAAGTTCAGGATATGTCTTTTCAAAATGCGTATATCGATCGATTGCTGACACACTCATCAACATGATGACACGCTTTTGAAGATCGATCATACCATGCACGACCATTTTAAAAGTACCAGGCGTTGCATCTCTTTCAATATTCTTTTCCCTAACAATCACCTCACTGTCTTCCACGGCATCAATAAAAAACTCACAAGGTTCTTCCGGAAGAGCTGCATCACCAATCATGCCGTGTTCCAAGGCGAACATGAAGATATGCTCTTTACCCTTGCTATCGATAGTATAGCTTCGCAATAAGCCTTTCTTAACAAGGTAAAGTTTCGAATTAACTTCTCCTTTGTATTGTATAATCTCACCTTTTTTTATGCTGAGTGTACGAGATTTTACAGTCATGTTTAACGGACCCTGATTTAACCAAAGGCTACTGGAAATTTAGCACGATTTAGATTCCTTCCATCTTAATCTAGATTAAGAAAAATTGAAGGCAGCTACACCGAGTTACTTACCCCACTTTCCTTTTAGCATGGCAAGTTTTGCCTGCAAATCACCATCCGGAAGGTTATTTTCCTTTTTTCTGTTTCCCATAGGTTTACTTGCTTTCTCTGTAGACGTTTGTTTTTGAGTTCGCTTTTCCTGCTTTTTGGCGGGAGGAGCATCACTTTTCATGGAAAGTGAGATGCGTTTTCTGGGAATATCTACTTCCAGAACCTTGACTTGCACTTTCTGTCCCAATTTCACCACCTGTGTGGGGTCAGATACAAAGGAATTGGACAAATGGCTGATGTGAACCAGTCCATCTTGATGCACGCCTACATCCACAAATGCACCGAACTTGGTAATGTTGGTCACTACGCCCGGAAGTTTCATCCCTTCTTTAAGGTCTGTGATTTCGTTGACACCTTCCTGGAATTGAACCACCTCAAACTGATCCCTAGGGTCTCTGCCTGGCTTGTCAAGCTCTTGCAGGATGTCTTTTAGGGTAGGAAGTCCAATTTCCTCATTCACATATTTCTTCAGGTCAATGAGTTTTCTTAACTCCGCCTTGCTCATTAGATCACCCACATTTGTATTTGCATCTTTTGCCATTTGGGCAACCGTTTGATAGCGCTCCGGATGCACCGCACTTTTGTCAAGCGGATTTTTTGCATCCCGAATTCGCAGAAACCCTGCAGCTTGTTCAAATGCTTTTTCACCGAGGCGAGGTACGTTCTTTAATGCCTCCCTTGAAGCGAATGGACCATGTTCATTGCGATAGTTGACAATGTTCTCAGCGATCTGTGGACCTAGCCCGGACACGTAGGTGAGCAATTGCTTGCTGGCGGTGTTCAGTTCCACCCCGACATTGTTTACACAAGACATGACCACGTCATCGAGTGATTTTTTTAGCGCGTTTTGGTCCACATCATGTTGATATTGCCCCACACCGATGGACTTCGCATCGATCTTTACCAATTCTGCCAGGGGGTCCATCATCCTTCTACCAATGGACACTGAACCCCTGACGGTGACATCTTCTGTAGGAAATTCATCACGTGCTGCCTCGGAAGCTGAGTAAATGGAAGCACCACTTTCATTCACCATGGCGATGATGATATGCTGTGGGAGTCCCAGTTTTCTGACAAAATTTTCCGTTTCCCGGCTCGCGGTCCCGTTGCCGATGGCGATGGCTTCAATTTGATGTTTGTCCACCAAATGTTTGACCGTCTCTCCTCCAGTGACCACGTCGTTTTGAGGTGGATTGGGATAGATTGCTGTAAAATCCATCAGTTTCCCCTGCTTATTTAGGCAAACTACTTTACAGCCAGTCCTAAATCCTGGATCGATCGCCATTACAGATTTTTCTCCGAGCGGGGCGGCCATGAGTAATTGCTTTAGATTCTCAGCAAATACTAGAATGGCTTCCTCATCTGCTTTTTTCTTACTTTCCGCACGGACTTCCGTCTCGATACTTACGCTCATCAGACGTTTGTATCCATCTTTGACGGCGATCTCGACCTGTTTGGAGGTCTCATTGTGCGCCACAAGATATTGACGAAGTAAAAGGCCCATGGCCTCCTCTTCGGAAGGCAAAATACTCATGGAAAGATATCCTTCTTTTTCACCTCGACGGATCGCTAGCAAGCGGTGCGATGGAATTTTGCTGATAGGTTCTTCCCACTCGAAGTAATCTTTGTACTTCTGGGCTTCCGGCTCTTTTTCTTTGCTCTTAAACACCGTGGATGTAATCACTGCTTTTCTCAGAAAAAGTTCTCGAATTTTTTGACGTGCCTCCGCATTTTCGTTAACAATCTCTGCAATGATATCTCGTGCCCCTTGCAAAGCTTCTGCAGGGGTGGCTACTTCTTTATTTTGGTCTACAAACTTTGCGGCTTCCTGGATAGGATCCATATTGCCCTGCTTCAACAAAGACAATGCAAGCGGCTCTAGTCCCTTTGATTTTGCGATACTTGCACGGGTTTTTCTTTTGGGCTTATAAGGGAGATATAGATCCTCCAGTTTGGTCATTGTTTCCGCTTCGTTGATTTGCTTTTCCAGCACAGGCGTAAGCTTTTCTTGTTCTTTGATTGATTTCAAAATCGCCTCTCTTCTGCTATCAAGATCACGTAGTTGTTGGATCCGATCTCGAATAGCCGCTACTTGAAGGTCATCAAGACTTCCGGTAACTTCCTTTCTATATCTGGAAATAAAAGGTACCGTCGCACCTTCATCCAGGAGCTTAATGGTGGCTATCACTTGAGCGGGACGGATGCTGAGCTCTTTAGCTATTCGATCTTGATGTGTCATGTCTGGGTTAAAATTGGTGGCCAAAAATAGGCTGGACGTATGGCTCTTCAGATGTTCAATTCAATTTTATTTTCTTTCTTCCAGAAGACTCGTTAACGATGCCTACAAGCATTTAGAATTTTGGTTACTTTTGTCTTATACAAAAGTTAATTAAATAAATGTATAAGATTGGATCTTTAGAAGAAATGGTCATCTTGTTAGCGGCTGCGATGCAAGAGGAGGCGTATGCGGTTTCCATCGCCAGAGAATATTCCATACGCACATCCAATGAAATTTCCATACCTGCAATTCATACCGTACTAAAACGGTTGGAGGAAAAGGGATTCCTTAGATCTCATCAGTCAGCTCCCACTTCAGAAAGAGGAGGTCGAAAAAAAAGAATCTATCAGATCACAAATTCAGGGCAAGAATTGATTTTGGCGCTGAAACATCAACGTGACGGACTGTATACCCTGATTCCCAAAATGAGTATTTGATGGATCCCTCATTGCCCAAACTTCCTTTTCGCTTGCTTAGATGGTTTTGCAAGGCAGAGCTTATCGATGAGATTGAAGGTGACTTGTATGAAGCTTTTATGGAACGAAGTCACGCCAATCGGCGAATGGCTACATGGAAATTGTGGAAGGAGGTGCTGCTCTCCTTTAATCGCCGAAATATTGGAATTATGGAAAGATTACGCGGGAATGGTTGGTTTCAACATTGGAGTATACTAGGTCAATATGCTAAGGTGTTATTCAGGACCATGCGAAGATTCAAGGTATACAGTACGATTTCAATCGTCAGTCTCATGTTGGGGATCACCTGTGCAGGCTTGATTTACCTGTACATTCAAAAAGAGCTGAGCTACGATCAGACATATCAGCACTACGATCGGATCTATCGGGTCAATCATAAGAGCGAGACCTCTGGCAGGAGCTATGGCTTTGCTCCCATGGCATTAGCTCCGTATTTGGAGGAGCGTCTTGAGGCTGTCGAAAAAAGTGTAAGAATCTTTAAGTATCGTCGTGCCATTCCAGTCACGGTTGTCGCTACGAACCAGTCTTTCAATGAACCTCAATTCGGCTGGGCTGATGAAGCCTTTTTTGAGCTCTTTGATCTAAACATGAAGAAAGGGATCCGTCAGGGCATTCTGGATCGTCCCAATACCGTCATCATAAGTGAGACCACTGCTACAAAGTATTTTGGAGACCGAGATCCAATTGGCGAAGTCCTGGAATTTAGCTGGTCCGAGTCCTCAAAGTTGGAAATTGTCGGGGTGTATGAAGATTTTCCATCCAATACAAGTTTTCGTCTGGATCTCATTTCGAACCTGGAAACATGTCAACGACTCATGTGGTCTTCAAACCTCCTCATCAGCTGGCAAAACATGTTTGTTAGCGCCTACCTCTTGATCAAAGAAGGGACTGCAGAGCATGTGGGAGCACATGCTCAGAAGGCCGTCACTGACAATTTTGAGTCTCAGTCTGTGTGGACCACCAGTATTCAACCTTTATCTGACATCCATTTAGGTGAAGCAATGGACGTGGGAGAATGGAGCGAGCACAATGACGTTGAGACCTTAATGCTATTTGGTTCCATTGGGGTGATCATTTTGTGTTTGGGATGTTTCAATTTCACCAACATGGTAACCGCGCAGGCAGGACAAAGGACAAAAGAAGTAGGTGTTCGTAAGGTCCTTGGCAGCCACCGAAAGAACATTGCGCAGCAAACTTTTTTTGAGACGATTTCATTTGTCTTAATCGCCGCGTTGATGTCATTAGCGTTAATGTATGTCATGCTGCCAAAGTTGGAGCTACTTACGAATCATGTGTATGGTTGGGCGGATATCGTAGACTCGGACTTTATTGGACCTTTTATGTTACTTCTGGTTGTGGTCTCTGTCGTTGCTGGAGCTTACCCCGCATTTTACATTTCCCGTATAAAGTCGCTTCAACTGATGAAGAAGTTTAGTGCCTCCGACGACGGAAGGTCGGTACGGAATGTACTTGTGACTGCACAATTTTCAATTACCACGGGTCTGGTGATTTGTACACTGATCATCTATCAGCAACTTGATTTCATGCACAAAAAGAAGCTGGGCTATGATCATTCAGTGTTGATCAATATGCCCATCCACAATGATGAAGCCATTATTCCGAGAATTAATGCGTTTCGGGAGGCACTGACCACTCACTCAGGCATAGCACAAGTTACAGCTTCCTCTCATGAGATGCTTTCAGACTATACCTACATTACCAACTTTCAGCTTGAAGGAATTGACGAGCCAAAGCTTTGGGAACGGTATACGGTTGAACAGGGGTACATCGAGACCTTTGAATTGGAAATGGTCTCTGGACGCGCCTTCGATCGGACAATTCCTTCAGATTCAAGTGCATTCATCTTGAATGAGCGAGCGGTAAGTGCTCTTGGTATGCAACCTCAAGAGGTTATTGGTATTACCATTACTGACCAAAGTCTCGAAATTACAGGTAAGGTGATAGGTGTGGTGAAAGACTTTCATTTCCGATCCCTACATCATGAAATCCAACCTTTTGTGCTGTATGTCAACTGGGATCGGCTGGATTACCTAACGGCCAGGCTAAGTTCTGAGAATTTCTCCAAGAACATTGAGCATCTTGAAGCTTCATGGTACCAGGTTTTCGGAGAAAGTGTTCCATTCTTTTATGACTTTTTAGATCAACAGGCCTTGGTTTTATATCGAAGAGAGGCGAACGAAATGCAGCTGTTTTCCATTTTTTGTCTCATCTCTATCCTGCTGGGAAGTCTTGGTTTGTTCGGGTTTATCTTATTTACGACTGAGCGAAAATTTCGTGAAATCGGTCTTAGAAAAGTGCTAGGCGCAAATACAGCTGAAGTAATTCTGCTGATCAACAAACGTTTTATAAACATGTTGTTCGTGGCATTTAGTGTTGCAGCGCCCGTTGCATTTGCATTAATGAGTAATTGGCTCAGTGACTTTGCCTATAAGATCGATCAACCAATATGGGTATACATGCTAACGCTTGCGGTCACTTTCTTTATTGCAACACTGACGGTGAGCTACTCAAGCTGGAAAGCAGCTACGTCCAATCCCGTTGAAGCGATCAAAGTAGAATAGGTCCTACTACTATCATAACTTGTTATGAGCCTCCTCTACTTCGTTTAGAAAGTTGATGAGGTAGTAGAAGTTGGTGATCAATTCTTTTTGATTTGGAAGAACGATTTCCTGTTCTGAGGTAAGATGCAGAAAAAAGAGGTCTTCAAGATTTCGTCGCAGCAAGGCGGGTCTTACAAATTCAAAGAGGTCCTTAAGCTCATTCATTATTTTTTGCTCAGCTTCGAATGCATCCAATGGATTAACGCTCATGATTTGTCCATTGTAAGTTCCTCGATCTTTTTCTCTAACTCGATCAGTAGATCCATGTACTGCGCTGCAATCTTGGCGATGTTTTCGTTGCTACGCTTCCCCTTGCACACTTTTCGAATGTAGTCAAGCGTGAATTTTTGGTTATATTTTTCATTCAGTAGTTTTTGAATCTTCCTGAAGTCGGATTCTACAAGATCATGTGTATTTAGTAATGGTTTTGGCATATTTGTCTGAGATTATCATACATTATTTAGTTAATATCTACAAAAACAACAAAAACTACAACTATATCTTGATGTTTAACCGTAACCTGCGATATTTTTGTGAAAAAGAGGGATTGAGTCAGCAAAAGCTGGCTGATCTAATGGGTGTAAAACGGGGAAAAGTATCGGGTTACTTCTATAAGACAACGCCTAAAATTGAATTTCAGAATCGGTTTGCAGAACAATTCAATATTGACCTTGGGAAGTTTCTCACGGTGGAAATGATGGCAGACAATTACCATGATTTCTTTCCGAAGGCTCACGCCACAAATATGGTAGCGGATAGTCCCGGAAGCTACAGCCGCAAGTCAGAACTGATTGATTTATTGCTTGAAGTGAAGAAAACAGAGGATAGAGCAGAAGTGAATCGCTTGGTGGATGAAGTCATTCGACTCTATGGGAAAGTCCTGGATGAAAATAGTCGCCTGAAAGATGCAAACAGTCACTTGAAGGATCGTCTTCTTGGAGGAGACGATGCTACAACAAGTTCCTGATTAAAACTATCTTTGCATTTGAAACGTTTGTTTCAGTGTATGCCTAAGACAATTACATTCGATAGAACTGCTGTGGTGCAGGACGTGATGGAGCTTTTTTGGAAGAAAGGCTACAATGGTACGTCCATGCAAGACTTAGTAGACGTCACAGGACTGAACAGATCCAGCTTTTATAACACCTTTGGAGATAAATTTTCGCTTTTCCAGGAAGCACTGAAGTACTATCGAGAACAACAAGATCAGCTTTTAACCGATTCATTTGCCGAGGCCAAGTCGCCTAAACAGGCAATTCAAGGGCTATTTATGGGCATAAGCGACGATATTCGTGCTGGAAATCAAAAAGGGTGCATGTTTACGAGCTGTACGGCAGAAATGAGTCATGAGACCGCAGTGAAGGACTTTTTAGTAGACAACATGCAAGGGGTGATTTCGTCATTTGCTACGCTAATACGCCAAGCGCAAGAGCAAGGTGAGATTTCTTTGCGCAAGGACCCTGAGACCCTAGCGTTGTTTTTATTCTCGAATCTCCAGGGACTACGACTTACCTCCATGTTGGAACCGAATTTGGAGGCGGTGACCGAGGAGATTCTTAACATTCTCTAATTTTTTTTGCTTTATCTGAAACGTTCGTTCCATTATAGACGTTATTTGAACCAATCATTTCAAATAAACTTAAACTTTTAATTCAAAATGGGAAAATTAGATGGAAAAGTAGCCCTAATCACGGGCGCGAATAGTGGCATAGGATTAGCAACAGCAAAGTTATTTGTGCAGGAAGGTGCAAAAGTTGCCATCACAGGAAGGAGACAAGACGCTTTGGACGAGGCTGTTAAGGAAATAGGGGGAGATGTGAAGGCCATTCTTGCAGATGCAGCGGACGTTGAAAAGACCAAAGACGTGGTAAGTCAGACAGTAGAGGCTTTTGGTAAGATTGACATTCTGTTCGTCAATGCAGGCGTGGCCTATTTTGCACCACATACGGAAATTACGGAGGAGTTCTTTGATTCGCAGTTTAATATCAATGTGAAAGGGCCCTTCTTCTTGATAAAGGAGGCAATACCTCAGCTGAATGATGGGGCCGTGATTATTGGCAATACCTCTGTGGTAGGACAAAAAGGATTTGACGGAACCAGTGTATACTCAGCTACGAAAGCGGCTTTCAGGTCCCTGTCTCGTGTGCTGGCGAGTGAATTGCGTGAACGTAAGATAAGAACCGTAAGTGT
>CAZQJU010000028.1:0-19706 GCA_964593185.1 uncultured Roseivirgaceae bacterium | reverse complement strand
TGTCTCGTGTGCTGGCGAGTGAATTGCGTGAACGTAAGATAAGAACCGTAAGTGTAGCACCCGGACCGATTGAGACACCAATCTATGGAAAGCTGGGCATGCCACAAGAGGCAGTAGAGCAAATGGGAGCCGGCTTTGCACAGCAAGTACCGCTAGGCAGATTTGGATCTGCAGATGAGTTAGCAAAATCTGTTTTGTTCCTTGCTTCGGATGACGCTTCTTTTGTAAATGGAGTAGAATTGGAAGTTGACGGTGGTCTAAGCCAGATTTAACTAATCCATACTTCGGTAGAAAAAACCACCCTCGGCTTGAGTGGTGGTTTTTTTAGGTCCTGCGAGCTCGACGATAGGTGAGGACAAAATACATACCGGCTACATTAAAAACCAGCATAGCCGTAAGCAAAGGCAACGAAAGTTCTGGCAACTCCGGTAGTGAAATGCTCCAATTGAACGTATTGCGGAGCTGATCTGTTACCGCCGAGAATTGGGGACTGAAATCAGGCAACTGAATACTAAATGTGGTTTGCATGGCGGTCGTTACAAGTAGCAACCCTATGAGCATCGAAACGATGCAAATCCATCCTAATCGACTGATAGGTGGCTTATAGGCATGCGTTACGATTGCTGGGCTTTCTTTGATTTGAGCCATCACCTTTTCCGTAATGCCCAAAGAATCCTTCAACTCACTTGTCTGGAAAAGCGACCTTAGGTGTTTATCCTGTTGATTTTCTTGCTCATTCATAATGTAAATTCTTTAATACCCATTTTACTAAGAATGTCTAAGAGCTTTTTACGTCCACGGTGTAAATGTATTTTCACATTGGATTCGCTTAGCTTCGTTACGTCGATAATTTCTTTGATCGAAAGCTCCTGATAGTAAAATAGCGTAAGTACAGATCTCTCATCGGGTTTCAGTTGCCCCAGGGCCTGCTCCAGAATGTTTGTTTTATCTGACAATTGCATGGCAATGGAAGGATTCAAAGCTTCGTCGGTTTGATATCCCTGCACCGAGTCGATGGCCACATGGGGATAGGTTTTCTTACGAAACTTTGTCAGACACTTAAAGTGTGCAATTCGGAGCAACCACGTGGAAAATGCCGCTTCCCCTCGAAATTGAGCCAGTGACTGGTAGGCTTTGGTAAACGTGTCCTGAGTTAATTCTTCAGCATCTTCTCGGTGACCCACCAGGTAATGAATGTAGTTAAAAACCTTCCGCTCGTATTTGTCCACTAGAATGGCATAGTGGCGCCATTCTCCATCCAAAACGCGTTCGATAAGTTCTAATTCAGTTTTCATTTCCACGTACGATCTTAGACTACACCTTTTGTCAGCAGGTTACAAGTTTTTTGTAACCTCCTTGTAATCCATGTTGTCTATGACTCTGAAATCGAAAAATTAAAACTAATATGGAAGAATTTATTGTAATGCTAATCCTGTTTGGAACCATTTTCGGGATTGCGTATGTCTACCTTACTACACGCAACAGGGAGCGATTGGCGCTCATTGAGAAAGGTGTCGATGCCTCTTTATTTTCACGAAAAGGTAGCAGCTTCTCTATTGCCAAATTCATCTTGAATGTGGCATTGTTACTCATTGGAATTGGAATAGGGGTCTTTCTGGGTAATTACATTTCCTATGCGACAGGGATCAAGGAAGAAGTGGCCATACCTTCCATGCTCTTCATCTTTGGGGGCCTTGGACTGGTAGCAGGATTCTTTGTAACCAGAAGATTAGAAAGAGACGAATAAATTTATTGGAAATGGCATTGGGCTTTCGAGCGCAATGCCTTTACCTACATCCCTCCAGATCTACCACAAAGTAGCGATAGTCGTTGAGCAGGGTATGATCTTGATCGTTGGTGGAGATCGAATATTCATGTTCTTCACCATTTTCAAAAGCAAGTTTCAGGTAGGTACGCCCAGCATTTCCGTAGATGATATAGGTTCCATTGCTGTCCGTATTACCATGGGCATATCCAAATCCTCCGGACCCGTCAAAACTGCTGCTGGAATTTGAATAATAAAGAAAAGATCCATCTGAGCACAAGTTGATTCGTGTATCTTCAGAGGTGCCGCTGTAACCACCACCATAGTCGGAGCCACCGCTAGTGTACATGTAGCGTAACTGGCTACCGATTAGCCATCCCTTCCACTGTTCTGTAGCATAGGTATCCGAAATTGCTTTGAATTGTACACTTTCAATGAGCTTATTCATTTCTTCTTCATGCGTGGAAGAAAATGCTTCGGTCTCGGTCAACACAACCGCCGTAAATCCACTTCCAACACGGCTTACGAGTCCTACCGCAAAGGCTTTGACATTGGCGCCTTGGAATGCACCTGTGTAGTATCCCAGGACTTTGTTTTCTAAAATGGTGAAGTCGCCTTGTGGTTGAAGATTCACGCCCTCATCGTAGATTCCTTCCAATGCATTTTGTCTTAGCTCGTCCGGTGTTTGTGCGGTATTTTCAAAGATCACAATGAGTCCGGGAATGCTATGGTGACCCAAGAAAATGTATTCTTCTTCCATTTGAGCGGTCCATCCATCGGGGATCTCAAAAGAAACACCGTATTCGGGTAAGTCAATCTTCTGATTTTGAGATTGTGCAGTACAACAAAAGGTACTGGCGAAAAGTAGAAAAAGTAGAGGCCTCATTGCTTGTGATTGCTCGGAAATTTACGCTTTTTTTCCATTTTGGCTTGTGCCCACAATCGAGGGTTAGCTATCCTTAGATCTAATTGATAACCTTAATGAACGGTTTAGCACTTCGGATCATCCCATATCATCAGAGCAATTAACTTCGCAATCAATGCCCTTCGATCCTCATTCTTTTGACCTTCCCATTGTCGATATTCTTGACGAGCTAAAGTCTAGCTTGCAAGAAACCGCTACGCTGATTGTGCATGCGCCACCTGGGGCCGGGAAAAGTACATTACTACCGCTGGTTTTACTGGATGAACCGTACCTTCAGGGCCAGAAGATTATTATGCTGGAGCCCAGGAGGTTGGCTGCAAAATCCATCGCAATGCGGATGTCAGAAATGCTGGGTGAGCCTGTGGGTGAACGGATTGGCTATCGCATTCGATTTGAGACCAAGGTATCTGAGGCAACCAAAATTGAGGTGGTAACTGAGGGTATACTGACGCGTATGCTACACAGTGACAATGCTTTGGAAGGCGTAGGTCTTGTCATTTTTGATGAATTTCATGAACGGAGTATCCACGCCGATACCGCTCTGGCATTGTGTCGGGAATCACAACAGGTGTTGCGCGAGGATTTAAAAATCATGATCATGTCGGCTACCTTGAACATGCCTCAATTGCAAAAAGCACTTGCAGCGCCGGTGGTTTCAAGTGAGGGCCGTCAATATCCTGTTACCACATACTATGTTGGAGATCAAGATCAATTTTTGATTCCGGAGATGGCAGCTAACACCATTATCAAGGCCACAAAGGAGCAGGAGGGGGATGTGCTCGCTTTTTTCCCAGGCCAAGGAGAAATCACCAAATGTGAGGGCATTCTACGCGCAAAACTCAAGGGGTTTGCAATCCATCCTCTGTACGGTCAACTGCCCTATGGCAAGCAGAAGGTGGCAATTTTACCCAACCGGGAGGGCAAAAGAAAAGTAGTCCTGGCCACTTCAATTGCCGAAACAAGTTTAACGATCGAGGGCATCAAGATTGTCGTAGATACAGGCTTTGGTCGGACGCAGAAGTGGGATCCTAAATCTGGACTTTCCAGACTGGAAACAGTTCAAATTTCAAGAGATTCTGCCGATCAGCGTGCTGGAAGAGCTGGTAGACTAAGTCCGGGTGTTTGCTATCGAATGTGGTCCAAGGCCACAAACGACCGATTGCAAGAGCACAGGACACCGGAGATTGAGGAAGCAGACCTTGCACCGCTAGCGCTTGATTTGGCGCATTGGGGTGTCATGGACCCGCTAAAGCTTACCTGGCTTTCACCACCACCTAGAGGGACCTGGCTGGCGGCTATTCAGACGTTGCATGAGTTGGAGGCTTTAGAAAATGGCAGCATTACGCCGCATGGAAAAGAAATACATCGGCTGCCTTGCCATCCTCGCCTTGCCCATATGATGTTAATGGCGGATGAGGAGGATTTGGTAGGGTTAGCCGCAGATGTTGCGGCCTTATTGGAAGAACGAGATCCACTTGGACGTGAGGCAGGTATTGACATTAACTCCCGAATAGATGCCTTACGGAGGCATAGAAGGGAAGAGCGAAGAGGTGGACGATTTGATCGAATTGAAAAGATAGCAGCATCGTATCGACAACTTTTTGATTCGGAAGCGGACAATGATCCATTTGACCCGTACGAAACAGGGTTACTGATTACGCATGCATTCCCGGAACGAATTGCGCACAATAGACCCGGCAATAATGCGCAGTTCAAGCTGGCTAATGGACGTATAGCCATGGCAGGACACAAGGATGATCTTGCACATGAGCAATGGTTGGCGATTGCAAATTTGGATGCACGTGATGGCATGGGTAAGATCTTTATGGCATCGCCATTGAATCCCAAAGACTTGGCAAGTCGCGTAAAAGAGGTGGAAGTAGTAGCATGGGATACAGAAGATGGTGGTCTGAACGCCTCAAAAGACCTTAGAATTGGAAACATTGTGTTGAAATCGGTACCACTTTCGAACCCAGACCCTTCTCGACTGTCGGAGGCCATCGTCACAGCCATTCAGAAAGAAGGTGCTTCCTTATTGGACTGGAATGAGGAGGTCGAGCAATTGCAGAATAGGCTGCTTAGTCTCCGTAAATGGCATCCCTCGGAAGGCTGGCCGGATTTCGGTAGGGATACGCTCTTATTGACCAACGGTGATTGGCTGGGCCCATACCTTTCCGAGGTAAAAAAACCTCAAGAGCTGAGGAAGCTGGATCTTAGGGATATTTTGTTTCATACGTTGGAATACAAAAAGCAGCAAGACCTTGAGCGACTTGCACCACGTAAAATGGAAGTTCCGAGTGGTTCTAGTATTAAAATCATGTACCGAGAGAATGGCGAAGCCCCAGTCTTGGCTGCCAGGATACAAGAATTGTTTGGAATGGAAAGTACACCTACAGTCAATGATGGGAAGCAGTCTTTACTTATTCATCTACTTTCTCCCGGATTCAAACCTGTGCAGGTGACCTCGGATTTAAAAAACTTCTGGAACGAAACCTACTTCGAGGTGCGAAAGGATTTGAAAGGTCGATATCCGAAACACCATTGGCCGGATGATCCCTGGACGGCCGAGGCTGTGAGAGGAGTGAAGCGGAACTAATCAAATTTTTCGTACTTTTCCTGTTTAATACAACAGCAATGAACCCCTACATCGGAGAACTAATCGGCACCTTTATTCTTATGATCTTAGGAAATGGTGTAAATGCCAACGTTTCCCTGAAAAACACCTTCGGAAACAGTTCAGGCTGGATCGTAATTACTTTGGGTTGGGGATTAGCTGTTTTTACGGCGGTTTTCATTGCCGGTTCTTCTAGTGGAGCACACATTAATCCAGCGGTTACCATCGGACTTGCCATGGCTGGTAAATTTTCCTGGAGCATGGTCCCGGGCTACGTTGGGATGCAATTGCTTGGTGCCTTCCTGGGCGCATGGGGGGCTTATTTGCAGTATCGCCCCCACTTTAAGGCGACGCAGGATGTAGATGCTAAACTGGGCTTATTTTGTACCGGTCCTGCCATCAAAAGCACACTTGATAATTTTATTTCTGAGGTCTTGGGCACCTTTGTCTTGGTCTTCGGCGTGTTTTTCCTGGTATCAGGAGATGGATTGGGCTCTCTAAGTGCCCTGCCTGTAGCCTTACTAGTGGTAGTGATTGGGATGTCTTTGGGAGGTTCTACGGGCTATGCCATCAATCCTGCAAGAGATCTAGGCCCGAGAATTTTTCATGCTTTGGCTCCCATATCGGGAAAACGAGACAGTAACTGGGGATATGCGTGGGTTCCCGTTCTGGGACCGATTGTGGGCGCATGCTTGGCTGCCGTACTTTACATGTCATTGGGTATCGGATAGATACCAGAAAAATTGAGCCTGCCAAGATTGAAACAATGACTTGACAGGCTCTGAGAATCTTTTAGTCCAATCCGATCATCACAAATGGACCCCAATAGATTGGGTCTCTGAATTCGTTTCTAATTTCTTTCTTCGCATCGATGAATGCCTGCCTCTTGTCTCCTGTCTCAATCCACTTTCGATAAAATTTCAACATCAACTGCTGCGTAGCTTCATCGCTTACTTTGAAGAGTGACATGATAATGGTTCTGGCACCTGCAACGAGAAACGCACGTTGCAGCCCATACACACCTTCGCCTGCTTCAATTTCTCCTAAACCTGTCTCACAAGCCGATAGCACCACCAAATCGGTTTGGTCTAAATTTAGGTTCATGGCTTCGTAGGCTGTCAAGATACCATTGTCTACGTTGTAGTTGAACTGGGTTTGATTTAAGATATCTCCGGCTCCGGAAAGCAAAAGCCCCGTTTTCAACAATGGATTGTCGTATGCGGCTGTCTCGTTAAATTCCTGATCCAGTTTAGCTACTTTCTTCTCTTCCTGGAAAAAGCCATGGGTTGCTACGTGAAAGATTCTTGGATTCGTGACTTTTTTGATTTCAGCCTCAGCCGCCAGATCCTCCGTGTAGGTCTCGGTTTCCCACCCTTTGCGGTCCAGTAAATCATCCAGTTCATCAATCTCTCGCTTCGTCCCAGGTAGGGGTGTCACCACCTCAGCAGTCGAGCGGGTCAGACCTGAAGCGGGCAGTGGTTTTCCAGGCTCCGTAGCGACATAGAACTTTGGATTTCCAAACATCATAGCAAATTGCTTCTCGGTTATACCCTTGGTCTTGGTCTTGTTGACGTGCAGATCTTTGGTATTGCTAATTAGTATAATGTTCGAGTTGTCGAGAACATATTTCCCATCTGGGGTTGGAATTGCCTCCAAATTGATTTGATTGTACACTCCATCGGGAGAGATGTACAAAGCTGATACCACACCGATTCCTTCACCAATGGGTTTCCAGAATTGTTCATACGAATAGTTGTCCTTTCGCTTGAACTTGATGGTGTTTCGGTAATATTTGAGGTATCTACTTTCAAGTTCTTTCCCATTTTCCAATAAAATCATCTCAGGTTCTGATCTCTTATCTCCTCGCACATACAGCAAGGCGTACATGATTTTATCTGTAAAGTCATGATCAAAATGACGGAAACGAACCATTTCCAGTGCTACCTCATTTTCCCCCAAGGCATCTTTCACTAAATCCCAGGTAATGGCATCTCCTTCGGTGCTTTCCTTGAAGATTTCCGATTTTAAGCTAATGTTCTTTTCAAGCAGCTCTACACTTGATTGCAATGCCGAGGTATTGATATTATTATCCGCAAGATCCTGTGTGCTCATGGAGAGGGCCGCGGTAAGGAGCTCCTTGTTTTCAATCCATTCGGTGTAAAGATTGACAAGTTCTTCATCACCACTGTTCATGATTCGCTGTCGAACCTTAATGGAGGAGTTGAGCAGAAGTGCCTTCGTCAGCAACGCATTGTTGTATAGCTCGCCAATGTACCGTTTCGTTCGGTTTCGGCTAATAATCAGCGTATTGTAAAACTCGTAATCCTCCTTGATTGTGTTCCAAAACTTGGCCTTTTCACGCTCACTTAAGGCTGGGAAGTACTCCTTTATGAAGCCTTTGTAGTTGGTGAGGACCAGTTCCATTTCATTTTGGGAGTCTTTGTAACGCTCTTGCATGAAATAGGTCTTACTCAGCTTGGATTGGACTTTCACATACTCCGGATGTGACTTACTAAATACACGATCATATTGCTTTTGTGCGTCTTCGTAAAACTTCTCAGCTTCTGAGTAATTCTTTTGCTTGTAATAGATGTCTCCCTTTAGCACCTGCGTGGTTGCCGCGTTAATGTTGTTTCGCTTACCGATTTTCTTAGACCATACTGCTTCCGCTTGATCTAAGTAGCTGAATGCCAACGAGAAGTTACCGGCTGCAATATTGGCTACGGCCATGTTTTTCAGGATATCCGCATAGGTAGGGTTATTCGAACCTAGTTTTTTTCCAATGATCCGCTCAGCTTCCTGAAACAAGTTTTGAACCTCGGTAAGGGGCTTATCCTGATAGAAATTAACCAATGCCAACTTGGAAATGGAGTTCCCAACGTCGATATGTTCCCGGCCAAACTTGGATTCTTGAATTTCGATTGCGTTCCTCAATAGCCCTTCTGCTTTCTCATAATCACCAATGGTGATATACACATCCGCCAAAAGCAGCATTGAAGGAACCGTCTTCGTGGATTGATCTCCAAATATGCTGGTGCTGATCGTATTCGCCCTGCGAGATTGTTGCTCTGCCTCGGTGTAGTCACCCTGGATCAAATTGAGTTTGGCGTTCTGTACCAATGGGTAATTGAGGTGCCGACTCGTAGCACCAAATTGTCTTTGTTTTGATATCAAAGACTTTATGAGCAGTTCCTGTGCGTCGGCATACCTGCCAATGCTCATGTATAATCCACCAAGATCTTCGGCGAAATTAAGTCCTGCGACGTCGGTGGTCAGTGCACCCTTTTCTCGGAAGTCGTCCGAATCGTAGATCAATTCCTCAGCCTCATCGTACTCACCTTTTATGGACAAAAGTTTAGCTTTCGTAATAAGCGCGTCAGCTAAATAAGTAAGCGCTTCTTCTGTCTTCGTATTGGCCATAATTTCAATCGCGTCCTCTATATTTTCTGTGGCTTTGTCATACTGGCCAATGTTGATTTGTAGGTTAGCGATCTTCTCCAGTTCCCTGCCGTACTCAATATCTTCATTATCGTACTTTACCCGTGCAGCAAGCAGTGCATCATCTAGAATTTGCGAGGCTTTGTCATAATCGTCGGTTTCTTGATAGAACTTTGCCAGGTGGTTTTGAATGTCCAGATAATCCACATGCCCTTTGGTGATTTCAGGCGCTACAATTCCATGATAGCTTGAGGTATAGATGTCATTTGCTTCTGCAAATTTGTCTGTAAAGTCCACATAGTAGTTTGCAAGCTTCACCTTCGTCAGATGATACTCGGGAGCGTCTTCGCCTAAGAGTTCTTGCTTAATCTTCAGGATTTCTCCATCATAGGCTTCTGTGTTTTTGTGACGACCTGCGAAGAGCGCCACACGTTTTGCTTGTTCCAAAAGATCAATACGCTCTTGATGAAAGGCAGGTAAAACGGGTTCTCCCAGCATCGCATTGAGTTTGTTTTCGAGTCTTTTGATGTCCTGGTCAGCCAGATCAAAGGTCATGTCCATTTTATCCTCTGCCAGATTGAAAATACTGGTGTTGTCGAATTCTTTCAATGACTTTTTGAAGTCAGTTTGCGTAATCTTAAGTCTTGATTTTTGTCCGTTGAGATAATATGCCCGCATGAGATTTGCTTGCATTGTCATCACAGTGTTGTGTGACAGCTCATATTTTCTGACGGCCCATACGTACGCATCTTCGTATAATTTGGCTTGCGCCTCGATCGCCAGTCCATTCTCCTCTAACAGCTTGGCGTTGAGAAATGCATTCTGCGCCCAGAGTAAATGACTCTTTTTTAAATTATCATCTACCCATTGCAAATTCGCGATAAAGGCAGAGTCAGCCGATTGATAGTCTCCCATTTTCCTCAGGGAGTTGGCCTTTGCAATCATCATTTGAGCAAATTCTTCTTTGCGGCGCTCTATGTCGTCCTTGCTTCCTTGTGCTGAGACCGCTCGTTGAAGGAAGTAGTCTTCTTGCGAGTTTACAACCCTGACAGCCTCACTGTAGAATCCCTTACCCGCAAGAATTTGGGCTTTCTTTACCTCCAGCTGAGCTTTGATATCCTCGATCAAGGAATTGGCCGTCTGGAATGCTTGCTCCGCCTCGGTAAGGTATTCGGACGCTAGTTTAAAATGTCCGTAGGAAATGAGTACCTCTGCAGCTTCCATCATCACGAAGCCATGCTCTGCGCTATTGAGTCCATTGACTTGCTCGCTCATTTCAATGCCCGCCTTTAGCGGGTCCATCACATGCACAAGTTCGCCTAGGCCTACATCGATTTTGGCTTCTTTGATTAAGGCGATCGCAGAATAGGGATTGCTGGCGCCCAATTTCTTGGTTACCTTTTTCTGCATTTTAGCAATTTGTTTTCGTGCTCCAGTGTAATCTCCCTGTTTGTAGGCATCCTCTGCTTTATCAATGTATTTCTGATATTGGGCATGAGAAATTGAGAGTGAACTAAGCGCGATACAAACAAGGGTATATTGAATGTATTTCATGTTGGTATGTTTTAAAATTCAAGTGGCGATGGTGACAACCGATCAGCTGCATGAGGTTATGACCTTGTAGCTGATAATCCAATAAAGTTATCTGAAATTTGACTATTTCCTAAGCCATTAGTCGATTAAGAATTTTGATGGCGGCTTTGGCAATAATGGTTCCCGGCCCAAAGATCTCGATCACACCTTTGTCAAAAAGGAATTGGTGATCTTGTTCAGGTATGATGCCTCCTGCCACAACCAGTATTTCGGGACTACCCATTTTAGCCAATTCTTCCACCAATTCCGGGATTAATGTGGTGTGTCCGCCAGCCAGTGATGAAGCACCAACTAAGTGTACATCGTTCTCAATAGCTTGTTTTGCTACTTCTTGAGGTGTTTGGAACAATGGCCCAATGTCCACGTCAAACCCAAGGTCTGCAAAAGAGGTCGCGATGACCTTTGCACCACGATCATGGCCATCCTGGCCCATTTTTGCAATCATGATTCGTGGTCTACGACCATCCAATTCTTCAAACTTGTCTGAAAGCGCCTGCGCCTTCTTGAAGTCGTCATTGTCTTTGATCTCTGAGGAGTACACGCCGGAGATTGTTTTGTTAGTAGCCTGAAATCTACCAAAAACTTGCTCCATCGCATCTGAAATCTCGCCTAAAGTGGCCCTGTCTCTAGCGGCATCAATGGCAAGTTTCAATAAGTTTCCATTGGTTCTCGCTCCTTGTTCCAGTGCAGCAAGTGATCCTTTAACTTTCTCCTCATCTCTGGTTGTTTTGATGGCATTGATACGATCGATTTGGCTCATTCTGACCTTGTCATTGTCAACCTTGAGAATGTCGATATTGGTTTTTTCGTCGGTTACAAACTTGTTGACCCCGATGATAGATTCTATCCCTGAATCAATTCTGGCTTGCTTTTGTGCGGCTGCTTCTTCGATCTTCATCTTGGGATAGCCTTCTTCGATGGCTTTGGACATGCCTCCCATTTCTTCTACTTCCTGAATAATCTCCCAACTTTTGATGATTAGTTCTTCCGTGAGTTTTTCCACATGATGAGAACCTCCAAGGGGGTCTACCACTTTGGTAACGTTGGTGTCCTTCTGAAGAAAAAGCTGGGTGTTGCGGGCAATCTTTGCGGAGTAGTCTGTAGGCAGCGCAATTGCCTCATCCAGTGCATTGGTATGTAAGGATTGCGTGTGGCCGAGCACCGCTGCAAGTGCTTCAATGGTGGTTCTTGATATGTTATTGAACGGATCTTGTGCTGTGAGACTGTACCCTGATGTTTGACTGTGGGTTCTCAAGGCCATCGACTTTTTATTCGTTGGGTTAAAATCATGGATGATTCTAGACCAAAGCACGCGTGCAGCCCGCATCTTGGCAATCTCTTTGAAAAAATTCATCCCAATTCCCCAAAAGAAGGAAAGTCGTGGTGCAAAAGAGTCGATGTCAATTCCAGCCGCAATGCCTGTTCTTACGTACTCCAGTCCATCGGCAAGCGTAAAGGCCAGCTCCAATTCTGCTGTGGCTCCAGCTTCATGCATGTGATACCCGCTAATGCTGATGGAATTAAAACGGGGCATTTTTTGGGAAGTGTACTGAAAAATATCGGCAATGATTCGCATGGAATGAGCAGGAGGGTAGATGTAGGTATTACGAACCATAAACTCCTTTAGGATGTCATTCTGAATCGTGCCTGTCAATTGTTCCGGATTGACACCCTGTTCTTCAGCTGCAACAATGTAAAACGCCATGATCGGAATCACTGCGCCATTCATTGTCATGGAGACGGACATTTGATCTAATGGAATTTGATCAAACAGAATCTTCATGTCCTCCACTGAATCAATTGCGACTCCTGCTTTCCCTACATCTCCCTTCACTCTCGGGTTGTCACTGTCGTACCCTCTGTGGGTAGCTAAATCAAAGGCTACCGAGAGCCCTTTTTGTCCAGCGGCAAGGTTTCTTCGATAGAATGCATTGGATTCCTCGGCAGTGCTGAAGCCTGCATATTGTCGAATGGTCCAAGGGCGCGATGTGTACATGGTGGCGTAGGGTCCCCTTAAGTAGGGAGGTATCCCGGCGGAGAACCCTGATTGAATGTAGCTTCCCTCTTTCATCTCTGGCTCTTTATCTCCTGAATGATTTTATGCGTGAGTGATTCGACGAAATAGGAACCACCACATTGATCCGAGTAATCGGAGATTCCACTCTCTTCTCTAATGATATTGCCGACATTTCTAGCTATACGCGGATCGCCTTCCGCTGTAGGTAGATCTATGGAGTAGCTTCCCCCGAGAATGGATGCCAATCCTCCTGTAGTGTTTAAAAACCACTGATGTTCAGTCGAAGGATGCAACGACACACGGGTGTGAATTTTTATAGCGGCACTGTGATAGGTATTCAGAAAAAATCGTAGTGCTCGGATCGTGGCAATTTCCAGAAAGAAGTCAGAGAAGGAGGGTCTGCTCACCCAATTCTTTCCCTGGTTCAATGCATCCAGAATAGCGGTGATCTGTTGGACGGGACCCTTAGCATTATGGGTTTGAAGGCAATTTCCAGGATGCATCCCTGATGCACCTTCAATCATTTGGTTGAAAGATGAAATCTCGCAGATAGTCAAATCAATGTCTTTAAGCAGCAGGTTTCGGTTTATCGCTTCTGAAATTTCAAAAATGATCCCATTGCACCCGCCCATCAGTGCGTTTAGGGCTTCTTTATTTGCTTCTCGCTGATCTTGAACACGAATATGTTGAAATAGCTTCCATGGATGAGAAGGCAGATTTTGAAAGAATTCTAGTTGGTCTGACAGCCCACTCACATCAGCCGAATCATAGTAGGGCTTGAGCTTTTTGATCCCTGAGGATTCCCACGAAATATTTTGCAGCGCCTCTGCACTCTTAAGCTGTTTCTCGGCTTCTTGCGTCCAGGTTTCAACGGACACAGGGGGAAATATGGAAAGGTCTGGGGATTTCAAATGATGGTTGGGTAATCAATGCTATTGCTAAAATACGTAGAATTCTGCGGTTAATAAAAGTTGCATTATTCAAAGAATTTTTGCTTGAAAGAACCAGTATCTTATCAAATGACAACATTTTAAAAAGTCAAGAGTAAATCTCATTTTTTTAAGAATTTTTCTTGGTGCATATTTGATGTCCTTTCTGATTTTGTGAGAGGCACCGAGCCAAATATTAAACCACTCTATAACCCTACTTCAAATGCATGAGTTGATATGGAAAAACTGCCTTGAATACATAAAAGAGCGCATTCCTAACCAAAGTTTCAACACATGGTTTCAACCTATAAAACCCTTAAGATCAGAAGGTAACATCCTTACTATTCAAGTTCCCAGCCAGTTTTTTTATGAGTGGTTGGAAGAGAACTATGTTCACACGCTGAAAGATGCCATTGCCAAGGAAATGGGTCCTAACGCTAGATTGGAATATTCTGTTGTTATGGAAGACACCAAAAAGGACAACGCAAAAGCTACCTCCTTGAAAACCAGCAAGGTAGAGGATCGAAATGGGGTAAGTTCTTCGACCATCAATCCAGGATTTATTGAACAGTTGAAAAATGCAAACTGCCTGAACCCAACGTACAGTTTTGAATCGTTCATCGAAGGAGATTGCAATCGATTGGGAAGGTCAGCCGGATATGCAGTGGCCCAAAAGCCAGGAGTAACCTCCTTCAATCCGTTGATGATTTATGGAGGCGTTGGATTAGGTAAGACGCATTTGGTGCAGGCTATTGGAAATCACGTTAAGGCGCATGACCCGTCAAAGAAGATTATATACGTAGCCTCTGAAAAGTTCACCAACCAATTCATTGACTCACTGCGCAATAACAATGTCCAGAGTTTCATCGCCTACTTCCGAGAGGTAGATATCCTCATTCTGGACGATGTTCAATTTTTAAGGGATAAGGAAAAAACGCAAGAGATCTTCTTTCATATTTTTAACCATCTCCACCAGGCAGGAAAGCAAATCATCATGACAAGTGATTGTGCCCCAAGAGATCTCAAAGGGTTGCAGGAACGATTGGTGTCTCGCTTTAAATGGGGATTGACCGCCGATTTGCAGCAGCCCGCTTTCGAAACAAGGATGGCGATCATCCAGCAAAAGATCGAGGAAGATGGGATACGAATTCCACCTGAGGTGATCGAATACATCGCTTACACGGTAGATACAAACATTCGAGAATTAGAAGGTGTAGTGGTATCGTTGATTGCGCATGCTTCCCTAATGCGCGTAGCAATCGATCTGGAGCTCGCCAAAAAGGTCTTGAAGAATATTGTCAAAGAAATCGATTCTGAAGTGGGTATCGATTACATCCAGAAGACCGTTTCGGACTATTTCCATGTTAATCAAGAGGATTTAAAGGCAAAAACACGGAAAAAGGAAATCGTCATTGCCAGACAAGTGGCAATGTATTTTTCAAAAGACTATACCAATCATTCCCTAAAATCCATAGGGTATCATTTTGGGGGTCGGGATCATAGTACAGTGATTCACGCCTTGCAGTCTGTCAATGACATGATTGATACAGATTCAAAATTTCGTTACTCCGTAGATGAGCTAAAGAAAAAGCTCAAGATGCGGACGATCTAAGTACTACCGTCTAAAGGGGTAGTACACTTTACGCCCTCGACTGTTGATTCCAATCACATCGAACCTTCCTCTGATGTCGGACAAGATTCGTTCCAGCTCATCCGGATCGTCAATCAAACGATTATTGATTTGGGTAATGATGAAGCCCTCAGGAATATCCAGCGCGGAAAAAAAGCCATTTCGTTCTACGGAAATCACCTTGACTCCACTTTTGATTCCCAACAAATCTCTTTCCACTTTTGACACGCTTTCAAAGCTAGCTTCTAGTTCATCCGAATAATAGATGTCCCTTTTGATAATCGTTGTGGTACCTTCCCGGTTGGTAAGCATGATGGAGGTGGATTTTAGCGTTCCATCTCGTTCTATCTCCAGGTTGAGTTGGTCACCTGGGTAGCTGCCTGCAATCACCTCTTCAAGCTGCGACTTGGTTTCGATATTTTCCCCATTTACTTTTCGAATGACATCTCTTTCGTCTAAACCGGCTTTTGCCGCTGCACTTCCTCTTTTGATTTCTGTCACCAACACTCCATCAAGGTTTTCAATGCCAATTTTGGAAGCCAGTTCACTATCAATGTCAATAAAGTCAAGGCCTGTAAATGCTTTTTGCACTTCACCATACTTAACTAAGTCGTTAAATACTTTTTTTACAATGTTGACGGGGATAGCGAAGCCATAGCCAGCGTACGACCCCGTTCGCGAAAGAATAGCCGTATTTATCCCGATCAGTTGTCCACCTGCATCCACCAATGCGCCACCACTGTTGCCGGGGTTGATAGCCGCGTCCGTCTGGATGAAGCTTTCGATGGGGAATTTATCTTTCAAGATGTTGATGTTCCTGCCTTTTGCGCTCACAATACCGGCGGTCACTGTCGATGTAAGATTGAATGGATTTCCAACGGCGAGTACCCAAGCGCCAACGTTCACCTCATCCGAATTACCAATTTCAATCACTGGCAGCTCATTTGAATTGATTTTGATGACTGCCAGGTCGGAACTGGGGTCTCGTCCGACAAGTTCTGCTTCAAAGCTTCGTTTTCCGGCAATGACTGTGATTTCGTCTGCATCTTGAATCACATGATTGTTGGTAACGATGTAACCGTCTTCTGAAAAGACGACACCCGATCCACTTCCCACGCGCTGCGATGATCTTGGTTCAAAGAACCAATCCATCCATCCGCCTGTCCGGTATTCGACTTCACTAAGTGTTTGTATGAATACCACGCTAGAAGTGCTTTTGCTCGACGCCTCAACAAAGTTTTTATTTGGAATTATGCTTCGAACGATGTTGGAGACCTGTCTTGCACTGGGTTGTTCCGATGCCGGTTGCTGGATTGAAACGTGAGATTCGGAGCTATCGGATCGCTCGTTATTGGAAGGGATGGAAATCATAAGGTACGCTCCAAGTACTCCAGAAGTGATTCCAATAAGTACGGTAGTAATATATCTTTTCATTCGAAATATGCTTTCGCGAGTTAAACTGTTTTTAGGCTTAAACGGTGCCGTTGGTTTGTTAAAAATTGCAAAGAATTAGTTTTGCCCTTTTATTCTTAAACTAAACTCTCTGCGCCAGGTTTACTTACCTTGGATATGAAGTACCGATGACGAAAAGGCATATAGCCATACTAGGCTCCACCGGTTCTATTGGAACCCAAACATTGGAAGTAGTTGATGCCAATCCTGATCGATTTGCTATTGAGGTATTGACTGCCAATAACAACGCCGATCTTTTGATTGAGCAGTCGATACAATTTAAGCCCAATTCCGTAGTCATTACGAATGATGCACACTATGATCACGTATTTGAAGCGCTCGATCCCTTGGACATCAAAGTATATGCAGGCGAAAAGGCACTTGCCTCGGTAGTGGAGATGGATGCGATTGACATTGTTTTGACCGCCTTGGTGGGATATTCGGGCTTGGTGCCCACCATTCATGCGATCAAGGCCGGAAAGCCGATTGCACTGGCCAATAAAGAAACTTTGGTGGTGGCAGGTGATTTGATTACGCAGCTTGCAAGGGAGAAAGGGGTAAACATCTTGCCGGTCGACTCTGAGCATTCTGCGATTTTCCAATGTCTTGTCGGGGAGTTTCATAATCCGGTTGAAAAACTCATCCTTACGGCATCAGGGGGACCATTTCGCGGTAAGGATCGTCAGTTTTGTGCATCGGTAACGAAGGAACAAGCCTTGAAACATCCAAATTGGGACATGGGTGCCAAGATTACCATTGACTCAGCTACCATGATGAATAAAGGACTTGAGGTAATAGAAGCAAAATGGTTGTTTGGCGTGACTCTGGATCAGATCGAAGTAATTGTGCATCCTCAATCAATTATTCACTCCTTGGTGCAGTTTGAAGATGGCTCTATGAAGGCACAGATGGGTCTTCCGGACATGAAATTGCCAATTCAGTTTGCGCTAGGTTATCCGGAGCGTATAAGGTCATCTTTTCCAAGATTTGATTTCTCAGCCTATCCTGAATTGACCTTTGAAAAGCCGGACCTGGAGACCTTTAGAAATTTAGCTCTTGCTTTCGAAGTGGCCCGAAAAGGAGGTAATCAACCTTGTATTTTGAACGCAGCAAATGAAATTGCCGTTCAAGCTTTTTTAGAGGATCGCATAGGGTTTCTCGAAATTTCGGATTTGATTGAATCTTGCCTGCAAAAGGTACGTTATATTCGCAATCCGGTTTTGGAAGATTTAATCGCAACTGACAGTGAAACAAGAGCAAAAGCGCTCGAATTAGTATAGCAAATGGAAACGTTGATAATGGTAGGGCAGCTGCTTTTAGGGCTGTCTATTTTGGTTGGAGTACACGAATGGGGTCATTTAATTGCCGCAAAGTCATTCGGGATGCGCGTGGAAAAATTTTCCATCGGATTTCCACCTAAGATCTGGGGCAAGCAGTTTGGCGAAACAGAATACTCCATTGGAGCCATTCCGCTAGGTGGTTTTGTGAAGATCTCAGGGATGATAGATGAATCTTTGGATACCAAAACACTAAGTGCCGAACCAGAACCTTGGGAATTTCGTGCAAAACCTGCTTGGCAACGACTTATTGTCATGATGGGGGGTATCCTCGTCAATGTGGTGAGTGGCATCATCATTTTTATCGCGTTAGCGCTGGTCAATGGAGATACGTATCTTCCAAAAGAAGAACTCAATAAGCATGGCATCATAGCCTATGATCTTGGTGAACAATTAGGATTTCAGACCGGCGATCGAGTTCTTACCATCAACGGCAGAGACTACGAAAAATTCAGTGACATTGTAAGTCCAGATTTACTACTTGGCAGCGACAACTATTACATTGTGGAAAGAGCTGGTCAGGAGATCAGAATCGATATGCCCAATGACTTTTTAGATAAGGTTGCGGACAAGAAAAATCGTGAATTTGTCATTGGATTTAGGTGGCCATTTAGCGTAGATTTGGTACAACCAGGATCAGAAGCGGAACAAATGGGACTTGAAGTGGGTGATCGTTTTGTGGCGATCAATCAAGAACCTGTAAAGTATTTTGATGATTTCAGTGAGCGGCTCCAAGAGCTGAAAGACAAGAGTGCGGTATTTACGATTGAACGGGATGGTCAAACTTTTGAACGGGAAGCTAACGTTCCGGCCGATGGAGTTTTAGGTTTTAGACCCGATCAGGATCTTGAGTTGGTTCGTCAGCAATTTGGCTTTTTTGAGGCTGTCGGTGAAGGCACCTACAATGCCTTTGCGGTGGTTTGGTTGAACATCAAAGGATTTAAAAAGATGATTGCAGGTGATGTTGACGTAAGAAAGTCGCTTTCGGGCCCGATTCGAATTGCAACGTTCTTTGGTGGTACCTGGGACTGGAATAACTTTTGGAGAATTGTAGGACTACTTTCCATGGTACTTGCCTTTATGAACTTCCTGCCAATTCCTGCACTTGATGGGGGCCACGTGATGTTTCTAACCTGGGAAATTGTCACAGGCAGAAAACCATCGGATAGATTTCTCGAGAATGCTCAGAAAGTGGGCATGGTCATTTTACTATCCTTGATGGCTTTTGTGATCATCAACGATACAATCAGTCTATTCTAAAAGTCTTCTTTGGAGAACTTGGACTGCTTACTTGTACCAAACACGAATAAATTGGTACCATAGCGCGTTACTCTGGCCACCCGTTCCTAGCATGGTGTCCTCGCTTCCTTCCTCGTCCGGATCATAAATATTCGGTAGTACAACGGTCTCAACATTGATGATTTCTGGGTTATGCTCAGCGACCCATTGATTCATGTGTTCTACGATTTCTTGGAAACCTTCCATCTGAGTGGATTTGAACAGTCCCCCTTTCTTGGTAACCTGCGGGGTAAAATCTATGTTTTTGATCATCGAAATTAGGGTTTAGTGATTATTAGTCTACTAAAGATAAAGAATGAGCCTTAAAAGTCATTGCTTTCCACTTCTTCTTGTTCTGGAGGTGCCTCGCGGTAAATTTCAAACTCTACCCTTCTGTTGAGTTTTCTGTCTGCCTCCGTTGTCTCAGTTGGGACGATAGGTAAGGTGTCTCCGTACCCTTCTGACTGGACCCTTTCATTGACGATACCGGCGAAAATGACAATGTAATCTCGAATGACATTGGCTCTCTCCTTCGAGAGTTGCAGGTTTTTCTCAGAATCCCCGACCGAATCTGTGTGACCGGATATCTTCAGCTTAAATTCATAATTGTCGTAAAGGAAATTGACGATTTTATTGAGGTCGGCATACATTTCAGTTTTCAACTCCGCTTTGCCTACGTCGAATTCAATGGACTCAAACTTTACCTTGGAGGCCAAGGGCTGCGTGAT
>CAZQJU010000027.1:0-37843 GCA_964593185.1 uncultured Roseivirgaceae bacterium | reverse complement strand
TAGGTATTGCGAAGATGGAACTTCACCGTGCTCAAGGAGATGAAAAGTTGCTCAGAGATCTCCGCATTCGATTTTCCCTCAATACTGAGCTTCAGGGTTTCAAACTCCCTTTCGGTAAGTGGAGTATTTAGCTTATTGTTCAGGTCATCGAAATTAAGTGATACAGCCAATTCCGCTGGACTAGCATGTAATTCCATGAAACGTTTTTTCAACGCCTCCATCTGCAGCTCTTGCGCCTCTCTCTCCAGACGCAATTTTTTGTTCCTTTGCGTGTAAAATATGACCAAAATCAAAATGGTCATTACAGCTCCAGTTCCAACCGCGAGTTGGAGGTTCTGGGATCTTGCCAGATTGGCGGTCTTCAGTTGGTTTTCAAGGGAGAGCCGGGCGATCTCCGCTTCTTTTTCAGCAGTTTCAAATTGCACTTCAAGATCGGCTATTTTGTTGTTCAGGTCCTCCGTCATCTCACTTTCCCGGAGGGCATATGCATCGGCCAATGCTTCATACGCTTTTGGATAGTCCTTAAGTTTTTGATAAATGCTAGCTCGCTGCTTGGTGATCTTGGATGAGTATAGATTGTTATCAATTTCTTCATTTAAATCCAGGGCCTTATTGATGTAGCCTAGGGCTGTGGCCGGATTGTCAGTATCCACGAGCCATTCAGCATAGTTGCTGTAGGTATTGGCAAGGCCTGCTTTATCCCCCATGCTCTCCTTTAGTGCGATGGATTTTTGATAGTGCGTCCCTGCAAGTTGAAGCTGTGCTGGGATATCATGATACAATGAGGCCAAGTTGTTGTGTGCATTGGCCTGTTTGATTTTATCTTCAAACTCTACCGCAATGGCCAATGACTGTTCGTAATAGGGTATGGCTTCTTCATCCCGATCAAGTTTTTTCAGTATGATCCCGATGTTGTTTAAGGTATTACTCAAAGACAGTTTTTGATCATATGCTTCTTTTAGCCGAGCAGCTTCGGTGTAGTATTCAAGTGCCTTTTCCCAGTTCTTCATTTTTTGGTAGACAAGTCCAATGTTGTTGATCGTGCCTGTGATTCGCTCATCATCGATGATCCTCCTTATGTTATGTGCTTTCTGAAGCATAGAAAGAGCCGTATCATATTTTGCCTGATAGGAGTGAGCCAGGCCGATATTGCTGTACATGGCACCCATGCGTAAACTATCCTGCAGTGCTGTAGAGATCTCAAGGCACTTTGAATAGTAGCTAATACAAGAATCATAGTTGGATTGAAAAAAATGAATGTTCCCTAACCCATTGTACATGGTTGCCTGACACGTTTTATTACCAATGGTATTTGCAATGGTCTCCCCCTGTTTAATGTAATAGATCGCCGAATCTGGATTTGATCTTAAGTATCGCATAGCCAGGCGTCCATAAAGCAAGGACTTCAGCGAGTCATTGGTGCATGTATCAATGTCGAATTTCATTTTTTGGAAATCGCTGCTTTGAGCATAGCTGGAAAAAGAAAGCAAGATCAGCAGAGGCAGGAGTAGTAGCTTCATACAACCAATTTAATGAAACCATGAAAAAGTAAGGAAACGGAGGTAGAAAGCGTTTTCATGATTTACTTTGCCGCCTCATTGTTAAAACTAGTTGGATGAAAAGTAAGAAGTTTGAAACCCTAGCTGTGCGAAGTCAAGCAGAACGATCCGCCAACCGGGAGCATTCGGTGCCTGTGTATGCCACCTCGAGCTACACCTTTGAAAGTGCAGATCATGCTCGAGCGTTATTTCAGGAAGAGCAACAAGGCACAATCTACTCACGCTATTCTAACCCCAACAATGACGAGTTCATTGAAAAGCTTTGTCTGATGGAAGGTCTGCCTAAAGGCATGTCAACAGCCAGTGGAATGGGAGCTGTCTTTGCAAGCCTTGCTGCTTTCTTGAGATCCGGCGATCATTTGGTGGCGTGCCGATCCATTTTCGGATCTTCTCACCAGGTAATTACGCAGCTGCTGCCAAGATGGGGCATTACGCATACCTATGTAGATGGAAATGACATAGATGAGTGGGAGCAGGCCATTCAGCCCAACACCAAGATGTTGTTCTTTGAAACGCCCTCTAACCCAGCCTTGGACCTCTTCGATTTGGAAGCGATTGCGTTGCTAGGTAAGTCAAAAGGGCTCATTGTAAATGTTGACAATTGCTTTGCGACTCCTTACTTGCAAACGCCTGCCAAGTACGGCGTTGATGTAATAACACACTCAGCCACAAAATTCATTGATGGCCAGGGGAGAGTGCTGGGAGGAGCAATCCTGGCCTCGGAGGAACTTTTCCCAGAGGTCAAGTACTTCTGCAGACATACCGGTCCGGCGATGTCTCCTTTTCACGGATGGCTACTGTCTAAAAGCCTGGAAACGCTAGGGGCTCGGATGGACAAACACTGCGCAAATGCACTTCAACTTGCCGAAACACTCGAAGAGGTAGATGGGGTCAATTTTGTCAAGTACCCCTTCTTAGCATCGCACCCACAACATGATTTGGCCAAAAAACAGATGAATCAAGGTGGTGGCATGGTGACCATTGAACTAGGGGGAGGATTGGAAAGAGGGAAACGTTTTCTGGATGGATTGGAAATGATCACCCTTTCTGCCAACCTCGGAGACACGCGGACCATTGCGACGCATCCGGCCTCCACGACGCACAGTAAATTGACAGAGGAGGAACGCCAAGCGGTTGGCATTTCTGCTGGGATGGTCAGAATTTCGGTCGGATTGGAACATGTAGACGACATCACTGAGGACATCCTACAAGCCATCGAAAAGAGTAAGTAGCCCTGGAAAAAGTATCAGGATTACCAGAAATACCAGTTGTATTAGGACAAAGGGAATGATCCCTTGATAAAGGTGCTTCGTTTTTACTTCAGGAGGTGCCACTCCTTTTAGATAAAACAAGGCAAATCCAAAAGGGGGTGTTAGGAAAGATGTTTGCAGATTGATTGCCAGCAAAATACCGATCCAAACTAAATCGACGCCCATGCTCACAAAAACAGGGGCAACAACCGGGACGATGATAAAGACGATTTCAATGAAATCAATAAAGAAACCAGCAACGAAAACCACGATCATGACCAAAATCAAGAAACTCATTGCATCTAGGTTGGCTCCCTGAATTACATTCAGAAGAAACTTATCCCCTTCCAGGCCCCTAAACACCAGGGAAAAGGCAGTCGCACCAATGAGAATCATGAATACCATCGAGGTAATCATGGTCGTTTCTTTCATGACTTTCTTCAGCATTTGAAGACTGAATTTTTTACTGACCACTGCCAGTATCAGAGCACCAAAAGCCCCTACACCAGCGGCTTCTGTGGGTGAAGCGATTCCGGCAAATATGGACCCTAGTACAATCAGGATGAGCAGGAATGGAAATAGGAATGACTTGATAACCTCGCTTGAAAATCCTTGTTGCTTGAATTGGACCATCTGCGCTTTGGATATTCTTGGTACACGTTCTGGGAAAAAATACCCGTACCCTAGGATATACAATAGGTAGATCAGGACGAGGCAGACACCCGGAACTACGGCCGCTAAGAAGAGATTACCGACCGAGACATTAAGCACACTACCTAAAAGTACGAGTACCACAGACGGAGGAATAATCTGTCCGAGGGTTCCGGAGGAGGCAATTACACCTGTACTTAATCTCGGGCCATAGCCATTTTTCAGCATTGTAGGCAGACTGATTAGGCCCATGGTTACCACGGTTGCCCCTACTATTCCGGTGGACGCCGCAAGCATGGCGCCGACGACGACAACTGCAATGGCTAAACCACCTCTCAGTCTTCCAAAGAGCATACTCATGGTATGAAGGAGTCGCTCCGCAATTCCCGATTTTTCCAACGTCATCCCCATGAAAATGAATAAGGGAACAGCCAAGAGCACAAAATTCTGCATCGTTCCGTAGACGCGCAGTGAGAGCAGGTAAAAGAAATCAGCATCAAATACCACCAGTCCTACTATGATGCTTAGGCCGCCGAGGGTAAAGGCCACAGGATACCCGACCAGGATCAGAAGGAATACCAGCGCAAATAATATGAGTGGTAAGTACTCGATCATTCAGTGGGATTGTAAAAGAACTGAATGTTGGAAAGGGTCAGGTTGTGATACTCACTAGTCCTCACAAGTCTTTTTTGAAAACTATCCATCCCAGTCGTATCAAGCGACACCTTCAGGGAGTGCAGTCCACGATCGAGCTCATTGATATCTATAAACGTAGAAAAGCCATAATTCAAGTCAGTGGGGTGTTGAGTAATGAACCAGTCAGGGGTGTACTGCTTGCTCGAATCAATGGAAAAAGTGATCCAATCATTTAGGAGCTTCCCAGTTTCGTCTGACGTCAGGCTAGGCCATCGAACATTTATATTTATATCTCTTGAATAAAGTCGATCAAATAGTGATAGATCGCTTATGAATACGCTAAGAACACTTTCGGAAACGAGATCACTTTGAATTGCTGTGATATAGAATTCATTTGAGCGACGCTTGTTTTCGTAATTGGAAGGCACTACAGATCCAAGGTGATTAGCATTAAGGTATCGTTCTCTTCTGTGTTCCCAGATTTTCCCGTTAATCTGTAGGAAAGAATAAGAGACGACGAATAATATGACGGGAATCAGATAGGCCTTCCAGCCTTTCACATTGGATACAAGCACCAACAAGGCACGTCTGTAAAGGAAAGAAAGCGTCAGTATTCTGCAGACGAAAGCTACGGGGTAGTAGATTTTTGCGGTCCAATCTATTCTTCGAAAAAGTCCGTTAGTTACGAAGTCAATGAATAGGATAAAGAAAAGGATAATGTAGATCAAAACGCCAAATCCTGCAAAAACGGCGAGACTGCTTTGTTCCGCTATTAGTGAAGCCACCGATTGTGAAAGGATAAGAAAGGGCAGGAAAAGTGTTCCAAATCCTAGAAGACATCCAAAAAGAAGAAACGATATTCCATAGATCATTGAAGAAAGCTCTTCTAACCGCAGAACTCCCTTGACAATCGATCCTTGATGCTGCAATTCCTTACCAAATTTTCCCTTGAATGCCAGCCTTTTTTTATCGATTCCCTTTGGGAAAACATAGCTCAATCCAACATTTGCTACCCAATACCCTCTAACCAAAATGTGGGTGACATATCCAAAACTTAGTAGCTGGACCGCACGCTTTAGGATGGTAAAAAAACGATGAAAAATGGAGTCCCTTTCAAAGTTGGTGAATTGAAATTCGCGGATGTAATCAGGAACTTGAAAAAGGGCATAGAGCACTAGGGCAGAAATAAGCAACTCTGCTTCCCAACTGTTGAGTTGAATGGTCTTTAACCAACCGGGGGTCTGATGCTCTTCGGTGGGATTTTCGTCTTTCATTTCATTAAGGATTTAATGTTTGATCCAATTAGGGAGATTGCTTGCATGCCAAGCAAAAAGAACCCCACAGGGATCGCTGATTTTATGATGTAGCGATACGGTAAGCCGCCAGGCTGTGGACTTGTCTCATTCAATTCGAAAGAACTTTGAACAAAGGACAGCGACTCCCAAAAGCCAACGGTACAGAACGGCAGTAGCAGGAGCACCGAACCCACGATATTGATCCAGGCTTTCCCTTTCGTAGAGAACTGATGATAAAAAACATCTACGCGTACGTGCTTATCCTCTTGTAATGTCCAGGCAGCACCCAGAAGAAAAATGATTGCGAATAAATGCCACTCCAACTCAAAGGAAGCTGCGGAAGTCACACTAAAAGCATATCGCAGTGCTACGTCGACGACAATGATGATAACGAGTAGTACGGTAAGCCAGGAAACTGCTCTGCCAATGAAGGCATTGATTTTGTCTATCCACTGCACATGACGAAAATAACGAAAGAAGCCTTCTCAAGATCTAAATTGATTTGTTAAATGCCAGCCCAATGCCTAGAAGTCCCAATCTTTGGTTTACAACAGGCAGATTGGTATAAAGCTCAAGGTTACTGCGATTGGATAACGCAAAGGAGGCTCCTGCCTTGGCATGGACGGCAAATTCACGGAAAGTGTACAAGTAAGATGAATTGACTTGGTATCGCTCGTCTTCAATGGTAATTTTTTGGTTTACGAAGGCCACACCAGCGCTAAGACTTGTTCGAAAAGCGATTTTATCTTTCCATAACTGGGTTTTGTGTCCCAGCATCAGATCAAGTGGACGTACCAACAGGATTCTTCCTCGGGTGAATTGATTGAACTTACTATTGATGTCATTAAATGCCCCTGCATATAAACCCAGGCCGGCGTAAAGCTCCCCGCGTTTCCAATCATAAAGCGAACGTTCCGAATAAATGTTCACAACTCCTATGGCTTCATCGGCAATGGCGTTCAATGAAACTCCAATGCCAAAATGATCTACAAGAGATCTATCATCTGTGCTTTTTTGGGCCAATCCGTGATAGGAAACAAGCAGTAGGATAAAAACTAGGAAGGTACTCCGACGTTTCACTTACCAAAAATTTCCAAGAGCCCCTTGTGATTTTCTCTAACATCCAGATGATCCTGATCGGGGAGGATTTCAAAGGTTGCCCGAAGTCCATCATAATTTCTTTGCAACATTCGATCGCGGATCAGCTCGAAGGGACCTTTCATGGATGCTGGCTCGTATTCGCCCACGGAAAAATAAACATGTGCATTTAGCTCGCTGTGTTGTTCGGAATAAGCATACTCTTGCCCAATGACAAAGTTGTCGTCCCACCACCAGGAAGGACTTTCAATGATGTAGCTTTCAAAGGGTCGGCTTAAGGTACTTGATGTGAAAAGCGCATAGGATGCGAACAAACCTCCCAAAGAATGCCCCCTCAAGGTGTTTGAGGAGGTAGTCCGATAATTTTGATCGATGTAGGGAATCAGTTCTAAGTCGAGGAATTGGAAAAATGCGTGCGCACCACCACTTTCATCAAACTGATCCAACGTAGTTGGGGTATAGTCTCTGGTGCGTTTGTTGTCGTGTACATAATCGATAGAGACGATGATTAACTCCTCGATGGCTTCCTGATTTACTAGTTCCTGATAAGATTTTAGCACACTGCCTGTTGTGGTTTCTCCGTCCAATTGGTAGAGTACGGGGTAACTCAATTGACTAACTTCATAATCCGCAGGAACGTGAATCCGAAGCAAATAGTCATCTCCGGTTTCTGCAGACGAGATTTGGTCCACTAAAAGCCCCGCCGGAATTGGAATGAGTTCTTCCTTACAAGCAGAAAGACCAATTACGCAGACCAGTATTAAAACGCTTGGAAAGGTTTTCATGGTGTCGTTTCAAGTTGGATTCATATTAGGTGCATATGGTTGCATTTGAAATCGCAACAGATTGAATAGGGAGAAAACGCATCCTTATCAAGAAGGAACAATCTAACTTTGCGTAATGAAAGACATCCGGAAGGAATCGTTGGAGAGCTTAATGACCTGGTTCGAAGCTCAGGGAGAAAAGAAATTTCGTGCAAAGCAGGTATGGGAGTGGCTTTGGGTTAAGTCGGCTAAGTCGTTCAATGAAATGTCCAATCTTTCTAAGCCACTTCGAGAAAAGCTTAACGAAGAATTCGTGATCAACCATTTGGTAACGGACAATCAGCAACTTTCCAATGACGGGACCATCAAGTCAGCTTTCAGGCTACACGACAAGCATTTAATTGAAGGAGTGCTCATACCTGCTGATGACCGTATGACTGCCTGCGTTTCTTCTCAAGTGGGTTGTTCATTGAGTTGCAAGTTCTGTGCAACCGGATACATGAAGAGGGAGCGGAACCTTGATGCGGGTGAAGTATACGATCAGGTGGTCGCCATTCGAGACCAGGCAGAAGAACACTATGGCAAGCCCTTGTCCAACATCGTGTTTATGGGGATGGGAGAGCCGCTGCTCAATTACAAGGGAATGATGGAAGGGATCGACCGAATTACCTCAGAGGACGGACTTAATATGTCGCCTAAACGCATCACGGTTTCTACGGCGGGCATTGAAAAAATGATTCGCAAGCTGGGAGATGACGAAGTGAAGTTCAATTTGGCGCTGTCCCTCCATGCCGCGGATGATAGAAAGCGCGACACGATCATGCCGATCAATGAATCAAATACGCTTGAGTCGCTTTCAAAAGCACTTAACTACTTTTTCGAGAAGACCGGCAACCGGATCACTTTTGAGTACATTTTATTTTACGATTTCAATGACTCTTTGGCAGATGCGGAAAAGCTTTTAAGGTATGCGCGTAAAGTTCCGGGTGTACGGATTAACATCATCGAATACAATCCGATTTCAGAAGCATCCTTCACCAAAGCAGACCCAGAAACCATCGATCGGTTTGCGGATCACTTGATTAAGGGAGGAATTCACACGAGTGTCAGAAGAAGCCGAGGCAAGGACATCGATGCTGCCTGCGGACAGCTGGCGAACAAGCAAAAGGAAACAGCACTTAAAAGCTAACCTTCCTCTTGACAAATCCCATTCATACACGTTAGGGTGGGTGGATTTACGATTGAACAATCCGAAATGGCTCCGGTCAAACTATTCAAGGTTCGATTCAGCACATTATACCGATCGATCAGCTCCGCTAATGCGACGACATCCGTAGCCGTATTGTGAATGACGTAATGGGTTGGTCCACCACATGCTTTGACCCCGATGGGTGTGGCTGCACATTGGGAAGAGGAAGTACAATCCAACTGAGTTAATGCCTCGATCGCTAGCTCAATCTCTTGCATTTCCTGGCGTACATCTTCTACTTCTTTCTCGTCATCACAAGCAAAAAAGCATAATAGGAGAAAGCAGGCGACGTAAAATTTCATGGGGAAAGTACTTTGATACTAATACAGCAGTCTTGCCAAAAGCCCTACTTTTTGCTTGCATTAAAAAGCTTCTGCTTTTCATCCTTTGATAAGCTTTCGTATCCCTTCTCGGAGATCTTATCCAGGATGGCATCGATTTCAGACTGTGGTGTCTGTGCACTATCCGTCGATTTGGACGAGGAATTTCTGGCTTTTCTTTGTGTAGGTCTGCGGTTACCTCCCCGGTGTGTTACCTTGATCTTCGGCTGTGGCTTGAATAGACTTTTAAAAAATGCAATTGTGCTAATAACCCAGCGACCGATATCATTACCCTGCTTTAGTTGGCTCATGTACAACCAGCCCATGAGTGCCCCGCCCAGATGCGCAAATTCACCCCCCGGGTTTACGGTGCCTCGTGTGCCGATAAGACTCAAAAAGACAGAAACGAGTGCGATGTATTTGATCTTCACGGGTCCGATAAAGATCATCATCACCGTGTAGTTAGGGAAATACACGGCTGCTCCCACGACGGCTGCGGTTGCCCCGGCGCTTGCGCCAACGATCGTTGCAACATCGACGGCACCCTGGAATTGTGGTACAATGTTGTAGGCTCCAACAAAGGCGAGGATTCCGCCCAGTATGCCCATGGTGAACACGCTGATCACTTTGTCACTACCCAAAAACTCTTGAATGATTCGTCCGAACCAATAGAACCAAAGCATATTGAATAGAATGTGCATGAATCCATCGTGCACGAAGGCATGCGTGATCAGCGTCCAGGGTTTAAAGAGTAGGGACGTGACGTCAGAGGGCAATCCTAGCAATGGTCGAATCTGATCTCCAAGGCCGATGATTAGCATGACACCAGTAAACACGAAAACGACCACATTGATCAGGATGATCTGTGCTACCGCGTTATTAGGCTTGTTCCAGGCGTTCTTAAAGTCCTCTAAAATTCCTCCGTTCATCTGTTCTCAATAAAATCGTTTGGCATCGTTTTTCCAGAACTTCAACAAAATAAAGGCAATAAGCATTCCACTCAAGTGCGCAAGGTGGGCTACATTGTCCCCCGGCATTCGGGTAAACTCCGAGTAAAGTTCGTACATCCCATAAAAGAAAACGAGGTACTTTGCTTTAATTGGGATGGGTGGGAAGAGCAAAAACAACTCCGTATTCGGGAATAGAAATGCGAAAGCAAACAGGATTCCAAAAACTGCGCCTGATGCTCCTATCATGTTGGAATTGGTGATGACCAACTCATAAATCCCCCGTACTTCATTCACCGTCTGCTGTTGGTACTGACTATTTGTGTCGTACTTGTCGTACAACTCACCTAAATACGCAATATAGTTGTCCGACAGGCCAAGGGATTTGGCTTTCAACACAATCTGATAAAAATCGTCTGGATTCGGGTCTTGCAGATAGATCTCCGCTTTTTGCTTGATGGGGTACTTTTCTACGGCATCCGCCACCCCATAGAGGAGTCCTGCGCCAATGCCGCAGACCAGGTAAAAAATCATGAAGCGTTTTGATCCCCAAACCATCTCTAACATCGGGGCAAATACCAGCACAGCAATCATGTTTCCGATGAGGTGCCACGTGCCTCCGTGAAGCCACATGTACGTTAAGAATTGATAGGGGCCGAATTCGGAAGAATAGACTACTCTAAGCCCGAAATATTCCGAAAGTGGAAGTTTCATTAACGATCCTAAAAGAAAAATCGCAATGTTGATGACAAGAATATTTTTTGCTACGGGCGTAAGTCTTCTAAACACAGTATCTACTTTCTAAACCATTCATTTATTTGCTCTAAGCTAACCAAAACATACGTGGGATTTCCATCCGGTGTATAGTTTGGTTGCTCACAAGCGAAAAGTCGGTCAATTAGATGATCCATTTCTTCCTTTTTCAGCTTGTTGCATCGGTTGGTGGCTGTTCGCTTGGCCAACGCCCTAGCGAGACTTTCGTTTTTTGGAAGCTGCAGCTTTTCGGCATTGTGCTTGTATTGCTCGATCAATCCTTCAAAGACTTCCTTTTCATTGCAAGGGGCGAGTTCAGAGGGCACCCCTTGTATCACGATCACCCGATCACCCATTTCCTCAAATTCAAAGCCCAATTGATTGATCTCCTCTTTAAGCTCCTTCACCAGTGAAAAGTCTCCCGAATTAAGGGTTACCTGCTCGGGAAACATGCACGACTGCGAGCTTCCTGCTCCGGCCTCAAACGACTTTTGATATTGCTCAAATGAGATCCGCTCCAAAGCTGAAACTTTATCCAACACCACCATTCCACTTTTCACTTGTCTGAGCAAGTAACGATCATGAAGATGATAAGTTGACTTTTTTTCTTCTTGTGCTATCTGATCCTCGTTTTCATTGATCGCACTGGAAAATACCGTCGTAGGTACCCGCTCCTTTTCCGCCTGTGCTATGGTCGCGACATCCTCCCTGGAAACAGAGGCATACAAGTCATTGAGTTTTTGCAGGCGCTCCTGATTGCTTTCAAGTGATTTAAAGTTTCCGTAATCGCGATCTTTTTTGGTGGTAAAGCTGGTTTGTTCTCGCTGGAAGTTCAGATGTTCAAAACTGACGTCGGAAGAGAAATCCAATGACGGAGTGACGTTGAACGAGGCCAGTCCCTGTCGGACTACAGAGTTGGTGACGCCGTAGAGCATGCGGTCATCATCAAATTTAACTTCCGTTTTGGTAGGATGCACATTGATGTCTACATGGATGGGGTCTATTTCAATGAAAAGTGCATAAAACGGGAAATAGTCCTCTTTCAGTAATCCCTCAAATGCCTTGGTAACGGCATGATTCAAGTAGCCATTTTTCACAAATCGGTTGTTGATGAAAAAGAACTGTTCTCCCCGTGTTTTTTTTGCAAACTCAGGTTTTCCCACGTAGCCGGTGATTTTTACCAAATCGGTTTCTTCAGTACACGGAATTAATTGCTGCTGATAGTTCTTTCCAAAAAGCTGCACAATACGCCTACTCAATTTTACTGCTTCCAATTTGTAGGTCTCCAAGTCGTTTTGATGGAAGGAGAAACTGATCTCGGGATGTGCCAATGCTACCCGTTGAAATTCATCGTTGATGTGGCGCAACTCAACGGGATTGGATTTTAGAAAATTTCTACGCGCTGGCACATTGTAAAATAGATTTTTTACCGCGATGGAAGTACCCTTGGACGTAGCAATAGGCTCTTGCCGCTTTATTTCCGAAGATTCAACCAGCAGCTGAGTGCCCAATTCATCGTGCTCCCTTTTGGTTTTCAGGTCTACCTGAGCTACCGCCCCAATAGATGCGAGGGCTTCCCCACGAAAACCGAGCGTCCTGATCTTGAAAAGGTCTTCAGAAGCCGTGATTTTAGACGTAGCGTGTCGTTCAAAACTCATGCGAGCATCTGTCATACTCATGCCCATCCCATCATCGACAACCTGGATCAATGACTTGCCAGCATCTTTGACAATAAGTTTGATGGTGGTAGCGCCAGCATCTACGCTATTCTCGAGCATCTCCTTTACCACAGAGGCGGGTCGTTGTACCACCTCACCAGCCGCAATTTGATTGGCGATGCTATCCGGTAAAAGTCGGATTACATCACTCATTAGCGTTTACGAAATGTTCTAAGTCGATACAGTAAGTAGCCAGGAACAATGATCCAAAGGAGGTAGTAAAAAAAATCACCCCCAAATTGCAACCAACCCACAACCATCAAGCCCAGCAAGGCAGCAATACCAAGTTGGATGAGTGAAGTGCTTGGAGCAGCTTTGGTTTTCCGCTTAAAGTTGATTCTGGTAGGCTGGTAGTTTCCAGTTGCTTTTCCTTCCATTTCTTCCCTGATCCTTTCCGTTCGCTCTGCAATTTCTTCTTTGACCGGATCGTAGTATCTCGGCTTTATCTGAAACTGTTGGTGCTTGGGTAATCGAAAAAGAGACGGAAATCTGGGCATTTAGGTACAATTATTGAACTGTTGTCGTGAAATGAACTCTTATGGTCTAAAAGCACACGACTTCAGCGAAATTTTGTTCAAATTTAAAAATGCACTGCCAAAAGTTTAGGTTTTTGTATTTAATTAAGGTCAAAATCAGCAGGAGTAGATTAAACGCTTCGTAAATGAGATTTTTTGCATCCACCATACTTGTCCTTTCCTCTTTCATAATGTACGCGGACGGAGTGAACTATATAGATGAGATCTGGTTGGACGGCAGCACCCTAAGCAGTGCCCTCCCAACTGAGTCAAAGAACACCATCTACTTCTCGACGTGGGATCCTGCAATTGATCATTTACGTAAAACAGGAGAGCACCGCATTGCCATACAACTTGACTCGAGCTTTGATCCTTTTCCGTTTGATCCGGTAAGATTGCCAACCATCGCAGCACTAAGTGCTGTTTCCTCACGGGATGTCCTCAAGGATTACCTCGATTTTATGGAGAATTTCAGCCGGACCAAAGGCGTAAACTATTTGGTTTTGCCGGATACAACAGGGCGTTCTGAGTTTGAAAAGGAAGTGCTGGAAACAGCAGTGGCCACTGCGCCTCATTTCTTTGTTCATCAAGGGGTTTTGCGAAAAGAGCTGCCCACTTCCAAAAAGGACTTTATGCTGCACGTATCGAAATCACCACAAATATTGTTGGCACCTCAAAATGCCAACCTGCGGAAAATTGAACGCTGGAGCTCAAAGCACCTTCCTCCCGAACATTTGGCATTTTTAGCACAACTTGAGACCCCGCGTGCTTTTGACATGATATCAAGTGAGGAATTACCCAACGAGCTCAGCACACGAATTTTTGATGCTGGATCCTTTGCCATTGACGCTCAAAGAAGACTGCCATTGATCCAGCAGGAGATTACCTACCTTGGTGCTAACGAGGACCTCCGCTATTGGCTCTCAAAGTATGCTACCGTTTACCGTGGGCGAAGAGATGGAGTGCCGGTGATTGTAGATCAACTGACCGATGACGGCCTCGAAGCAAAGCCTGGAGACCTGGTCTTGACCATGGAAAAACGGTCAGCGGTAGATATCACCCAGTTGGTTTTCCCCCTCAAAACGATCAACCAGGAGGTGCAAATGGCAAAGATGCTTTTCGGTGCTGCTGCAATACGAGGAAGAAATGATTTGGCCAGAGTGCTGCCGGATATGAACTTTTTAGGGTTTTCGAAACCGGAATTGGAGGGGCTTTCCGAGCAGTTCCGGCGTGGATTGGATTCTATTGGAAGCCATGCGATTGAACACTATGCCACGCCGGGAATCCAGTTGGCTGTCGTAAAAAATGGGCACCTCGTTTTTGAGCGGTCATTGGGAACCTATACCTACGATAGCATAAAGCCGGTAGATCACCATACCATCTATGATGTGGCCTCGCTGACAAAAGTGATGGCAACGCTGCCAGCTATTGGCTTGCTACTTGATCGGGAGCAGATCAATTTAGACGATAGTGTTGGGCAATACCTGCCGGATTTTAAGGGTTCCAACAAGGGGAGTGCGACGATTCGACAGTTATTGGCCCACAATGCCGGTCTCAAGTCGTATGTGCCATTCTGGAGCATGGTGATGGAAGGGGATCGACTGGATGCATTTTACTATAAAAATCAAGAAGATGAAGCAAACGATGTACGCTCGTATGGGTACGAACCTGATCCGATTATGCTGGATTCTTTGAGAAGTTTTATTGTAAAATCTGATCTGATCAAGCATCCCAAAAAGTACAATTACAGTGACTTGGGATTCATGATGTTGCATCTTATCGTCGAGGCGGTAACGGACCAGTCTTTTGATCACTTTCTTGCTTCGGAGTTCTATTCGCCCATGGGACTCACCAATACCTCCTTTAATCCTTTGAGTCATGGATTTGATGCGAACGACATTGCACCAACGGAGTACGATCAACGATTTAGAGATCAACTTGTGTGGGGAGAGGTGCATGACCGAAATGCGGCAGTGTTTGGGGGAGTATCAGGACATGCCGGCCTCTTTTCAAATGCATCAGACCTGGCAAAAATGATGTCCATGTATCTCAATGGCGGCGTCTACGGAGGCAAGAGATATTTGTCAGAACGCGTTTTAAAATTGTTCAATACGCGCTACTTTGAGGAAAATAGGCGAGGGCTAGGCTGGGATAAGAAGGACGGTCAGTTGGATGCAGCATCAAGGTATGCAAGTGATCGGAGTTTTGGGCATACGGGATTCACGGGCACCATGGTTTGGGCTGATCCCGATCAAGACTTGATTTTTGTCTTTTTATCCAATAGAATTTATCCGGATGCCGCAAACAATCGCCTTAGCAGATTCAATGTTCGCACATTGATGCACGATCAATTGTATGAGGCGGTGAAATCAACCGGGAATCTGAAACTAAATTGAAGTTCATGGGGTTTAAAACATTGAATGTCTAAAGCTATGAAAGTAGGAATCGTTTGCTATCCGACCTATGGCGGAAGTGGGGTGGTCGCTACAGAACTCGGAAAGTCACTGGCCAAGAAAGGTCACGAAATCCACTTTATTACCTATTCTCAACCTACAAGATTGGACTTCTTCAATCCAAATCTCTACTATCATGAGGTAAATGTGAAATCCTATCCACTGTTCCAATACGCTCCTTATGAGCTGGCGCTAGCCTCAAAGATGGTAGATGTGGTGATGAACGAAGCATTGGACCTGCTACACGTACATTATGCAGTACCGCACGCTTCGGCTGCGTATATGGCCAAGCAAATACTGAAGACAAAAGGGTACGAAATACCCTTTATTACGACCCTACACGGAACCGATATCACCATTGTGGGCAAGGATGCAACGAATGAGCCCGTTGTCACCTTTTCTATCAATGCCTCTGATGGTGTAACTGCGGTATCCGAAGATTTGAAAAAAGACACTTTTGAGCATTTTGATATCTCCACGGAGATCAAGGTCATCCCGAATTTCATTGATTTGGAGCGGTTTAAGAAACAGCCAAAAGAACACTTTAAGAAGGCCATTTGTCCAAATGGTGAAAAGCTGGTGGTACATACATCAAATTTCAGGAAGGTCAAGCGTGTTGAGGATGTCTTGGATGTATTCTGCGAAGTGAAGAAAGTTGTGCCATCGAAATTGTTACTAATTGGAGATGGGCCCGAGCGAAAACGCATGGAAGACAAGGCCAAAGGGATTTGCACGGAAGACATTCGTTTCTTAGGGAAATTGGATGCGGTGGAAGAAGTGCTCTCGGTTAGTGACTTGTTTTTGATGCCCTCGGAGAAGGAAAGTTTCGGTTTGGCAGCCTTGGAGGCCATGGCTTGTGAGGTTCCGGTAATTTCTTCCAACGCAGGCGGTATCCCGGAATTGAATAAAGATGGCTATTCAGGATACGTATGTGAAATAGGTGACATAGAAGACATGGTGGCAAAGTCTATTAAAATTTTGGACAACGCCAATCTGGAGAATTTCAAGCGTGGCGCCCTAGCCCGCGCGAAGGAATTCGATATAGAAAATATCCTACCCCAGTATGAGGATTTTTATCAATTTGTTGTGGAGAAACATAAACAATCGATTACCCAAAGTTTATAATACGAAATACAATTTTGATCTAGTTTTGAGTTATTAATTCGCAGTAGCTATGGAATTAAAAAACAAACCAAATACGAAGGGGACCAAAGCCTTATTCAAAAATAAGTTTTTGGAGCGGATGACCCGAACCCACATTTCTATGCCATTGATCATGTTTGCCATCCTTTCTACAGGCTTGATGGTGTATGGCTTTCGGCATGGATACCTGACCACATTCTCAGCAATACTGCTCTTTTTTGTGGGTTGGTTGGCATTCACATTGGTGGAATACATCATGCACAGGTTCCTTTTTCACTTGCCACCAAAGACGGAGCGATCTAAAAAAGTGACCTATGCCATACACGGCGTGCATCATGACTATCCTAAGGACAAAGACAGATTGGCAATGCCTATTCCAATGAGTCTTGCTTTGGCCACGGTGTTCTTTCTATTATACCGCTTGATTTTAGGAAACCTGGTTTACGGGTTTTTGCCGGGGTTCTTTGTTGGGTATGCGTTTTACCTGTGGGTGCATTACATGGTTCATGCATTTCGTCCACCAAAAAGTTTTTGGAAGATACTTTGGGTACATCACGGGATTCACCATTACAAAGAGCCTGAAAGAGCGTTTGGCGTATCATTTCCACTTTGGGATTTGATATTTGGTACGATGCCAAGGAAGTAAATCAGTTGTTCTTTTGCTCCTCTTTTTCTCGTTGTTTCGCCTCTTTGGCCCGACGCGATTGATGAGAGGCGGGTTCAAGTGTCACTTTGAACAATAAGTCCCGAGTTCCATAATAAAATGAAGTAACAAGGGTGGCAAAAATGGGTTTTCTTCCAGCCATGGACTCTTATTTGATCAATGAAGTTAACGAATTTCAACGGTCTATAAAACTATTCTTCATCAAATAGCAAGCAACAATAATTTTTCATTCTACAGTAGGAAGTTTGAAATCATTCTTCGCTGTTTGTAGTTTACATACTAACATGATAGGTAATCGGTTTACAGAGTTCATACCGTCGAAGGATCCGGAGGAAACCACCTTTGATAACTTGCTCAATATTTTCTTGCAGTTGATGGTGATCACATCCGGGGACGTAAGCGAAGCACTCAGCTGGCTGACGAATCTCGATCGTGAGCACAACATTTCCACGGAGGATTATGGCATCGGAGATTTCATTGATGATTTACGAAATAAAGGATACATCGATGATAAAAATGAGAAGGGAGAATTTAGAATTACCGCAAAGAGTGAGCAGCAGATTCGAAAGAGCGCTTTAGAGGAAATTTTCGGAAAACTGAAGAAGTCCGGAAAAGGAAATCACCGTTCAAACTTCACAGGTTCGGGGGACGAGATCACCTCTGATTATCGCGAGTTTCAGTTTGGGGATTCTTTAGAGCAAATTGAAATGACAGAAAGCCTCCGAAATGCCCAGATTAATCATGGACTAGGAGATTTGTATTTGACGGAGGATGACCTTGAAATACGTGAGCGGGAGTTCAAAACGCAAACTTCCACAGTACTCATGATCGACATCAGTCACTCGATGATTCTGTACGGTGAGGACCGAATCACACCTGCAAAGAAAGTAGCCATGGCCTTGGCTGAACTTGTCAAAAGAAAATACCCCAAGGATACCCTCGACGTTATCGTATTTGGAAACGACGCCTGGCAGATCGAGGTGAAAGACTTACCCTATTTGAACGTAGGTCCTTACCATACCAATACGGTTGCGGGTTTGGAGCTTGCTATGGACCTCCTAAGAAGGCGAAAGAACAAAAACAAGCAGATATTCATGATAACCGATGGAAAGCCCACATGCTTGAAAGAGGGAATCAAGTATTATAAAAACAGTTTTGGTCTCGATCCTAAGATCCTAAATCGCACGTTGAATCTTGCAGCACAGTGCAGGAGAATTAATGTGCCGATAACCACATTCATGATTGCGTCCGACCCGTACCTTCAGGAATTTGTGAGAGAATTTACTGAGGTGAACAATGGAAATGCATACTACAGCAGTTTGCAGGGGTTAGGCAACCTCATATTTGAAGATTACAGAAGGAACAGAAGAAAAAATCTCTAATGAAGTATTACGAATTGTCAACTGCTCAAAAGTTGAAGATCAGTACGCTTGGTGAATTGAAAAATGCCGGCTATCAAGCTCGATCCATAAAAGATGAACTCAGGAGTAACCTCATCCAGGCAAAAAGGGCAGGCAAAAACCTTTTTGACGGAATTTGGGGATATGAAGACACGGTAATTCCAGATGTGGAACGCGCCCTACTTTCCCGACACAATATCAACTTTCTTGGACTTAGAGGCCAGGCAAAAACCAGAATGGCGCGTATGATGACGGGACTTCTTGACGAAGTAGTGCCGGTTATTAAAGATGCACCGCTCAATGACGACCCTTTGAATCCAATATCCAAATTTGCCCGCGATCAGGTAGCCGAGCATGGGGACGGTACGCCTGTGACATGGATGGATCGATCTGAGCGGTACACGGAGAAATTGGCCACGCCAGATGTTACCATTGCTGATCTCATTGGCGACGTAGACCCGATCAAAGCAGCCAGTCTCAAATTACCTTACTCGGACGAACGAGTCATTCATTTTGGACTTGTACCACGATCTCATCGTGGCATTTTTGTGATCAACGAGTTGCCCGATCTTCAAGCGAGAATTCAAGTGGCACTTTTCAATATATTGCAAGAAGGAGATATTCAGATTCGTGGATTCAAACTTCGAATGCCACTAGATATTCAATTTGTCTTTACAGCCAATCCGGAAGACTACACCAATCGAGGTTCCATTGTTACGCCTTTGAAAGATCGGATTGATAGCCAGATCATCACACACTACCCGAGCTCCATTGAAATTGGGAAGAAGATCACAGACCAGGAAGCTGCATTGGCTCCGGCTCAAGCCGAGGCTGTTGAAGTCTTTGATCTGGCCAAGGATTTGATAGAACAAGTGGCCATAGAGGCACGAGACAGTGAGTACGTCGATGCCAAAAGTGGGGTTAGTGCCAGGCTTACGATCTCTGCATACGAGAATCTTGTCAGCGCTGGAGAACGAAGACTGCTGGTAAGTGGTGACAAAAAAACCAATGTTCGTGTGTCAGACTTCATTGGTGTCATTCCCTCCATCACCGGAAAGGTGGAATTGGTTTACGAAGGTGAACAAGAAGGTCCGGGGATTGTCGCCAATAACCTTGTGGGCAAAGCAATTAGATCACAATTCATCACCTATTTTCCGGACCCGGAAAAAGAGCGGAAAAAGGAAGGAGAGAGCCCATACGATGCCATCAAAGACTGGTTTGAAAAAGGGAACATGATAGACTTACTATTTGATGCTCCTGAAAAGGAGTATCAGGCTGAATTGAAGAAGATTCCAGGCTTGGAGGCGATTGTAGATAAGTTCCAAAAAACCCCACACGAAGGGTTTAAGTTCTTTTTGATGGAGTTTGCGTTGTTTGGATTGGCAGAATACTCACTTTTAAGTAAACACCAGCTTGAACGCGGAATGCAGTTCAAGGATCTATTCACAAGCATGTTTAACATGCCTGAATTGGGGGACGATGAATGACAAAGTCAAGGAAGCGATACGACTTATAAGACAGGGAGAAGGTCAATATGTAGAATTCAAAAAGAAGGCCAATCATCCTGAGAAAATCGTACGAGAAGTCGTGGCGTTTGCTAATACAGAGGGAGGACATTTGTTTATAGGCGTTGATGATGACGGAAACATCAGTGGGTTGAAGTACCCCGAGGACGAGGAATTTATTTTGTCCAAGGCGATTCGCGAACTTGCACGCCCGGCGATTGATTTTGAAGTGGCATTGGTCAAGGTACGAGAGGACGTGCAAATTCTTCACTATGTCATTGAGGAGGGAAAGCAGAAACCTTACTTCTCCTTTCTACACAAAAAACATCGTACCGGTCGGTCCTTCATTCGGGTAGATGATCAGTCAATTCAGGCGAGTTATGAAATGCGCCAAATTTTGAAGAGAGAGGACGCCAGCTCAATGCCAATCGTTTACGAAGAGAAAGTAGATGTTCTGTTCAAGTACTTCAATAACCATAGCGGAATCACGCTGACCAAGTACATGGAGATTAGTGGCCTCGATAAAAAACTTGCTTCCAATAAGTTAATCAATCTTGCTTTATCAGGAGCTTTAAAAATTCAGCCGAGAGAGGGAGAGGACGTGTTTTTGCCGGTCGATTAATTTTCGAAAAATACCTGATAATCCTTTTCTTTTTTCAGCACGAATCGACAATATTACAGCTGCCCTTTTTTGAAAGTATAAACACCACAGCATGGCCAAATCCTCTCACAAGAAGATTTTTGTATTAGACACCTCTGTTATTCTCTACTCCCATGATTCCATCCTCAATTTTGCCGAACACGATGTGGGGATTCCCATCACTGTTTTAGAGGAATTAGACCAGTTCAAAAAAGGAAACGATACCAAAAATTTTGAAGCACGGGAATTTATCCGACTGTTAGATAAGCTGGCAAAGGACCAGAATTTGAATGATTGGATTCCACTGAATGGCAAATCAAAAGGCAGCTTCAAGGTCATCATGGATTCTGATACCATCGTGGATGCGACGAAGGTTTTTAACGACAACAAAAACGACCATCGGATTCTGAACGCAGCATTAACAGTGAAGAATCAGGAGGGTGAAAAGAGGCCGGTAATCTTGGTTTCGAAGGATATCAACCTTAGACTTAAAGCCAAATCTTTGATGCTTCCGGCAGAAGACTATGAAACAGGTAAGATCAAGAATGTAAATACATTAACGACGGGTAAGACAGAGTTAGAAGACATTAATTCGGAGGACATTGATGATTTGTTCAAGAACTATAAGGTTGACCGGAAAAAGATCCTGAAGCGTAAGAAATTCCCCGCCAACAACTATTTCATACTCAAGAGTGAAAAGAACTCTGTATTAGGGTACTACAATCCACAAGATGACACCGTGGATAAAGTCGACAAAGAAACGGTTTATGGAATCAAACCAAAGAATGCTGAGCAAACGTTTGCAATGCATGCGATGTTGAATCCTGAAATCAAACTGGTCAGCATAAATGGGGTCGCTGGAACTGGTAAAACCCTACTGGCCCTTGCCTCGGCTTTGGAGCAACGTAGAAACTTTAAGCAAGTATACCTGGCCAGGCCAATTGTGCCTCTGAGTAATAAAGACATCGGGTACTTACCAGGAGATATTAAATCTAAGCTCAATCCTTACATGGAGCCGCTTTGGGATAATTTAAAGTTCATCCAGCATCAGTTTAAGGAAAATGACAAGGAGTTTACACGAATTACGGACATGGTGAATCAGGAAAAACTGATGATCACACCCTTGGCGTACATCCGGGGACGAAGTTTATCCAATATCTTCTTCATTGTAGACGAGGCGCAGAACCTAACACCTCATGAGGTGAAAACAATCATCACTAGAGCTGGGGAAAACACAAAGATTGTTTTTACAGGGGATATCTATCAAATTGATACACCTTACCTGGACTCTCAGTCGAACGGGCTTTCCTATCTGATTGATCGGATTAAAGACCATCCCATGTTTGCGCACATTACACTAGAAAAAGGCGAACGATCGGAGCTTGCCAATCTGGCAAATGAACTGCTGTAGGTAGGGGATTTTAGCTTCATCTTGTATTTATTCATAGAAACACCAAAAAATTAAGGTCTATGAAATCATTGGCAGTTGCACTTCTTGGTGCGCTCATCCTTTTTTCCTGCGAAGATGAACCAATCACTCAATCCATTTCCTGTGGACAGTCGGCTGAATTTAGTGATCAAATTAACGAGACCCCAACCGATAGTTATACGATTCAATCTGCGGTACTAGATGACAAATGTTTGACCGTGGAAGTTGCTGCAGGGGGCTGTGATGGGGAAAGTTGGGAGGCACAAATGCTCATATCACCCCTGGTCGCGGAATCCTATCCGCCGCAAGCAGGGATCAAATTGATTTTTGATGATAACGAAGACTGTGAAGCGTGGGTGACTAGGTCCTTTTCGTTTGATCTATCGGCTTTGGATAGTATAGCTGATCGGGTCTGGGTAAGGCTAGAGGGGTTTGATGCCGTTTTGAATTACCCCGGGATGGGTGCCGAAGATCTAATTGGTGAATGGGGTCTTTTCAATTTTAGTGGAGGGTTCGAGGGGCTTAATGAGGATGTCGATTCAGGCAAGGTCGTGTTGAACTTCACAGAAAGTGAAGTAGCTGTGGACGTGTTAACAGAAGGCATATTCCCCTTTCTCTCGGGCACCTACGAGTACCAATTGAGTAAGCGAGATGAGATAGATATTTTGTTGATTGATGGGATAGATATGGGGTTTTTTCAATTTGATACCAAATACAGTTTTTCCGTTGATCAGCGACCTGTTGATGGCTTTAAGTACACCTTCATTCGAGACTACGTAGCAGACCCCTCAGATTGTGGTGCCTTTGTACTGGAGAGTGCCTCAAAGTATGAATCTTCGACCAGTGACAGTTTTGAAGTATTGAATGCCACGATAAGTGGAGATTGCTTGGTAATAGACTATGCTGCATCTGGCTGTGACGGATCCACATGGGTAGTGGAATTAGTCGATGCGCAGCAGATTTTGGAATCCTTTCCCGTCCAGCGAAAGCTGAGGATGCTGCTTGATAACGATGAGGAATGTGACGCGGTGATTACGCGTTCTGTTCAGTTTGATCTTTCGTCAATTCAGCTGGCAGAATACAATGAAATATTGATCGGACTGGAGGGTTTGGAAGGACTAGTCAGCTATACCTATTAAATTTTATTGCGAATTCAGGATGTTTTTCTTTTTTTAAGAAAACGTTCGTTTAGGCCTTTTTAGATTTGGGACGTGTTCATCCAAACTGTGGCATGATGCTGTATAGAAAGGACCAAACAAACTCACGCATCGCATTATCTTTTATCCCAAACAGCTATGTTACATCTCTGTCGGCGCTAGGGAAGCACTTTGTTTTGCTAGTAGGGCTGTTACAGCTCACTCAAAATGAGATATCGATACGTTTTGAACACAGATGGATTTGATACACCCATTTCTCAAAGTCAATCTATCTGGTATGATAAGAATTGTGACCAGGTTTAGGGTTGTCACGTAGTTTGAATTCAGAGGTAGTAATCTTGAAAGATCAGATTCGGATCAAAGGCCAGCATGACTACACTAAGGTGATAATCTCTGATCTTACAGGGAAGACCTTTTTGGAGGAAGACATCATGGGGATTAAAACAATCAGACATAGTTTTGAGAAAAATATCGTCTACTTGCTTACATTCGTCTCGGATGAAAAAATTGTAACTAAAAAGTTCTTGATCAAGTAGACTATAATGTCAAAAACTCAACACTATGATTAACCTCAAAGACGTAAGCAAATTTATTGAGACCAAATACCAGCGAACCTTCATTTTGAAAGGCATTGATCTACAGATTAATGAAGGTGAATTTGTGAGTATTATGGGTCCCTCTGGTTCAGGAAAATCTACTTTACTCAACATTATTGGCATGTTGGATCGCCCTTCCGAGGGAGAATACTATTTTATGGACGAGCCAGTGCATAAGCTGCGTGAACGACGGATTTCAAAGATTCATAAGGAGCACATCGGGTTTATCTTTCAGGCCTACCACCTAATTGATGAACTGACCGTATATGAGAACATTGAGACGCCGCTGATATACCGTGGCATCAAAGGGAAAGAACGCGCAAGCATGATCGCGGAAATGTTAGATCGCTTCTCCATGGTGGCCAAGAAGGATCTGTTTCCTGAGCAATTGTCCGGAGGACAGCAACAGTTGGTAGGGGTTGTCCGTGCCATTATCGGGAAGCCGCAACTTTTGCTGGCGGATGAGCCTACCGGGAATTTGCATTCCTCTCAGGGCGAAGAAGTCATGGACATCTTGAAACAGTTACATTCTGAAGGTATGACCATTATTCAAGTAACTCACAATGAGAAGTTTGCTGAGTACGGTTCACGGGTGATCCAACTGGAGGATGGCCGTGTAGTAGAATGATCTTCTAAGCTGTTTGTTCGAGAGGGTTTATTCAGCAAAGCACTGATTGAGTATCGGCTGGTATTTTTGACCGAAATTTAGGTAACACCATTCCTTTAACATCATCACTTCCTGATCCACTAGGGATTTGATTGCTTTCCTGAGTTCTTTTTCAAACAACCGCTTGTCAAAGCTTACTTTCGATAAAATAGTTTTGAAGTACTCTAGCATGTGAATAATTGTTAAGGTTAAAACCAACAATTTACCTTTGGCGTTCTCAACATCGGATGGAGTTAAAAAGTCGTACCAAAAATTACGAGTTGGAATAATGTTTACGAAAAAGATTGGATTTTGGTTAGTGCTATTTGGCGTAAGTTTTGGCAAACTTTTCGGTCAGGAAGCATCGATAAAATTAGGTGCCAATGAAATTGGTCTAAACCAATATTATACCATTACCATTGAGGTCGAAAATGATCGACTGAAGCAGTACAGTGAGTTCCCAAAAATCGATGGATTTATTAAGAGAGGGACTTCTTCGTCTACGACAACAAACTACGTAAATGGAAGGATGTCTTCCACACAAAGTCTGACGCAAAACTATCAGGCTACCGAACAGGGGGAATTTCAACTGCAACCGTTTAGCATGACCATCAATGGAAAGAATGTGGCATCAACAGGCGCAACTATTATCGTCGGTGAGGCGGTCCAGCGTCAATCGAGAACCAGGAGAGATCCCTTTGGCGACTTTTTTGGCGGGAGAAATGCAGAGCCGGCAGAGTTTGTTGACGTCAAAGCTGATGCATTCGCGGCACTATCCGTTGATAAAAGCGAGGTCTACGTAGGAGAAGGATTCACGGCAACGCTGGCCTTTTATGTGGCCGAAGCCAATAGAGCAGAGATGCGCTTCTACGACCTTTCAAATCAGATCACAGAAATCGTAAAGAATGTTAAGCCTTCGAACTGTTGGGAGGAGAACTTCAGCATTGACCAGATTGTAGGAGACCCGGTTAACATCAACGGGAGGAACTACACTCGGTATAAGATCTACCAGACGGCTTACTTTCCGCTTACGGTGGAGGACATTGAATTTCCTTCTGTTGGATTAAAGATGATCAAATACAAGGTTGCCAAGAATCCCTCTTTCTTTGGAAGAAACCGACAGGAAGACTACGAGACATTCTATTCAAAAGCCAAACGCGTTCAGGTAAAAGAGCTTCCTGCTCATCCACTACGTGATGTGGTGGCCGTGGGAAACTACAGACTTGAGGAAGAACTCAGTATAGATCAAGTGGAGACAGGTCAAAGCTTCAATTTTGACTTCAATATTGTTGGTGTCGGAAATATTTCATCTATCGAGGCACCTAAGCTTCCTGAAAATGAAGAATTTGATTTGTATGCACCCAATATCAAACAGAACATTACGCGAAGTAATGGAAGAGTTCGAGGCTCGAAGGGATTCAACTACTACGGCATTCCCAATGAGCCCGGTACGTACAACCTGAGTGATTATTTCTCATGGATCTACTTTAACACCCAGAAAGATAACTATGATACACTCCAGTCGGAGCTCAAACTAAATGTGACAGGTGAGAGCCGGAAGAATTTGTCCATCGCCTCCAACGACCTGGGAGACTTTTACGATCGAATTGGTGGAGCGGATAATACCCTACAATCCGTTGAGGATAGCAACTGGTTTGCTATTTTCGTGAATATTTTGGTGATCATAATCTTTGGCTTCACAGCCTTTTTGCTGTTTAGAAAAACAGCTTAATAAAATGAGCAATACAATTGGTAGCATTTTTAAGGTGACCTCTTTTGGGGAGTCGCACGGATCTGGAGTGGGGGTTGTCATTGATGGCTGTCCAGCAGGCGTCGAGATGGATGTTACGTTTATTCAGCATGAATTGGATAGGCGAAAGCCGGGACAATCGAGGATCACGACGCAAAGAAAGGAAGAGGATACCTTCCAATTTTTCTCTGGTGTCTTCGAGGGTAAATCTACGGGTGCTCCTATAACCCTCCTTATTCACAACAAGGATCAGAAAAGTAGAGACTATGATCATATCAAGGATGTATTCCGTCCTTCCCACGCCGACTTTACGTACCAGGAGAAGTATGGCCATCGAGATTATCGAGGAGGTGGAAGGAGCTCAGCCAGGATCACCGCAGGTTGGGTTGCAGCAGGAGCCATTGCCAAGCTGATCCTGAAAGAGAAAGGGATAAAAAACAATGCGTACGTCTCGCAGGTAGGCGACTTAAAGCTGGAAAAGTCCTACGAGGATTTGGATCTCAGTCTAACAGATACCAACGATGTACGATGTCCGGATGACGAGATGGCAAATCGCATGTTTACCTACATCGATCAAGTAAGAAAAGACCGGGACACGGTCGGGGGCGTCGTTACCGGCGTAGTTCAAAATGTTCCGGTGGGCATCGGAGAGCCACTATTTTCGAAGTTGCATGCAGCTTTGGGCCATGCAATGCTATCCATCAATGCGGCAAAAGGGTTTGAGTACGGCAGTGGGTTTGAAGGAGTGAAAATGAGAGGGTCAGCACACAACGATACGTTTGAAACAAAAGATGGGCACACCAAAACGAGATCTAATCACTCCGGGGGTGTTCAGGGAGGGATCTCAAATGGAGAAGACATTTATTTCAATGTAGCATTCAAACCGGTTGCGACCATAATGCAAGATCAGGATTCAGTAGATGCAAAAGGAAATGAAGTCACGGTATCCGGAAAAGGGCGCCACGATCCCTGTGTTGTCCCTCGAGCGGTTCCGATAGTAGAGGCGATGTCGGCTATCGTCATTCTGGATTTCTGTTTGTTAGCCCAAACCAATATATTGCGAGACTGAGGCCTCGGCCATTACTTTATTATCAAGCTAAATGAAGAATTTACCCCTTCACACCAAAATTATCATCGGACTTGTGGCCGGTATCGGTTACGCATTTTTGTCTAGCGCATTGGGTTGGAATGAGTTTACGATCAATTGGATTGATCCATTCGGTACCATCTTCATTCGGTTGCTCAAATTTATCGCGGTACCGCTGGTTCTTTTTTCCATCATAAGCGGCATAAGTGGGCTAAGCGATATCTCTCGTTTGGGGAAAATGGGTGCCAAAACGCTGGCCTTTTACTTAGTTACAACATTATTGGCTGTTACGGTTGGACTGGGCTTGGTTAATCTCATTAAGCCAGGCACGCATCTTGACGACAATCAGCGTGTCAAGAACAGGATTTCCTATGAGTTGTGGGCGGCCGAAGAAGGGATAGAAGTAAAGGATAACAAGAGCTTCCTACAGGATCCGCAATACGCCGATATAGTTAGAGAAGTTTCTGGGAATGAGCAAGTGGTTTCCAATGATCGAGTGGAAACCATGAAGATGAATGCCGCTAGCAGCAAAGACGCACCTCCATTACAGTTTATCGTGGATATGGTTCCGGAGAATCTGGTGTTATCCATCTCCAACAATGGCCTGATGCTGCAAGTGATTTTCTTTGCCATATTCTTTGGTATATCCATCGCCGTGTTGCCCAATGACAGGACAAAACCTGTTGTAGATTTCATTAAAAGCATAAATGAAATCTTTCTGAAGATGGTGGATTCAGTGATGAAGGTAGCGCCCTACTTTGTGTTTGCCTTGCTGGCCGGGGTGATTGCAAAAATGGCAAATTCTCCCGCCGAAGTACTGGAGATTTTCATTGGGTTGGGATCTTATTCCGTAACCATGTTTGTAGCATTGGCATTTATGGTCTTTGTCTTTTACCCTTTAGTGCTCTCAGGGTTGATTAAGAAATTGAATTACAAGAAGTTCTTTCGGAATATGGGCCCTGCTCAACTCATGGCCTTCTCTACAAGTTCTAGTGCTGCGACATTACCTGTAACCATGGAATGCGTGGAGGAAAACATGGGCGTTCCTAAGAATATTTCAAGTTTTGTACTCCCCATTGGAGCAACGGTCAACATGGATGGCACCAGCATCATGCAAGCAGTAGCCGTAATTTTTATGGCTCAACTGCACTTGGTGGATCTGACGTTTGGACAACAGCTAACAATTGTATTTACGGCAACGCTTGCCTCCATAGGTGCTGCTGCGGTTCCAAGCGCAGGTTTGGTTATGTTGATCATTGTTTTACAGTCCGTCGGGTTGAATCCCGCGTGGATTGCAATTATTTTCCCAGTCGACAGGATACTGGATATGTGTAGGACAGTGGTGAATGTGACTGGGGATGCGACGGTGGCTACATTGGTAGCAAGTACAGAAGGGGAACTTAAAAATTAATTATTTCATACAGCAGTACCTAGTGCGCTAACGATCAAGTACAATCCAATTAGGAGTACAGATAAGGTGGCATAAAATACTGTTAGTAGGGGTCTCTTATTTACCATGACAATTTCTGATTTAGGGTTAATACAAAGATCGTTTAAAATCCTGTGACCCCATTCTTGGAAAAGTCCAGTTTATCGACGATCCGAGACGATTTATCTAACCCAAATTGCTTAGTGATTATTTGAACTTTTCTGCGACCTTTGTACTTAAGAAAGGAAATCATTGAATATGCAGGAAGTAAAGAAGGCCGTAACGATTTATACAGAGTCCAATCCAAACCCCAATTCACTAAAGTTTGTAGCTAATTTTATGCTGATGCCAGAAGGCATAAGCCGTGACTTCCCGTCAGTAGAAGCTGCAGCCGAAGCCCCTCTGGCAAAACAGCTTTTTGAGGAATTTGATTTTGTGACTGGTGTTTTCTATATGAATAATTTCATCACAGTCACAAAGAAGGAAGAAGTCGAATGGTTTGAGGTCAAAGGGAACGTACAACAGCAGATCAAGGAATGGTTAGAGGCGGAAAAAGCGATCATTTCAGAAGAGATTCGTGACAACATAGACGAGGAGCTTACAGGTGACGATGCTGAGGCCAAAATTAAAGGCGTGCTCGAGGAGTACATCAAGCCTGCTGTGGAAATGGACGGAGGCGCTATCAAACTAGCATCGTATCATGAAGGGGTTGTGACAGTGACCTTGCAAGGTTCTTGCAGCGGATGTCCTTCCTCTACCATTACCTTGAAAAATGGGATTGAGAATTTGTTGAAAAGAATGGTTCCTGAGGTTAAGGAGGTCGTTGCAGAAGAAGGCTAATATGCCTCTTCCCTTTTACTTGGTCATCATGCCGCCTAAATGATCTCAAAAGAAGTCAAGGTTGTTGGAAAAGTTCAAGGGGTTTTCTTCAGAGCCTCTACCAAGGAGCAGGCCGAAAGACTAGGGTTGAATGGCTGGGTTAAAAACCAGCACGATGGTACGGTACTGATCCAGGTCACCGGAGACTCCAATCGTATCCATAAGTTCCTCGATTGGTGCAAAAAAGGACCGATTCTTTCCAGGGTGGACGAAGTACAGGTCTCCCATTGTTCGGAAACGCATACAGGCGGTTTTTCAATAACCTCCTAAATATTCCTTGTCGAACTCCTTGATGTTTGCCAATGTCATATTTGGCTCTTCAATCAACGCTGTATCTGTGCCAATTTCAATGGCACTGGACTTCCATTCAAACTTCGTGTGTTGGATTGATTTTAGAGGGATACCTTCCTTTAGCAGTGTGAGCGCCACAATTTGAATGTCTTCCAAGGGCACGTCGTCCCCATAGTAGATCACATTGCTTCCAAGCCCTGCGGTTTCTGTTGCAGGTTTTTGATGCATGTAGTATCCCATTTCTTCTAATTTATACACGCCAATTCCATCCTTGTTGTGTCGATAATACCGAATGAAGATGTCTTTCCGCAGTCCATCAGGAGGCAATTCGCTAAGGAGCGGTTTTAGGTACGTGTTCTGAAGTTCTTGAAGTGCTTGCTCTGCCGGGTTTTGGCTTTTGGGCTGTTTAGTGTCAGGACTTTTCTTTTTAGCTACCAGTTTTGCCGATGCTTGACGTTTCTCTTCAGCTTGTTTCTGCTGTTGCCTGGCGGCATACCTTTTTTCCTCCGCTTTGCTATTAGCTTCATATTGTTTGGAATCAAAAACGGTCACTTGCCATACTTTAACAGCGATCAAAAAAACAACTGTCATGATGAGGTATTTTACTCCATTCGCCATAGCTATTTGCGCTTCATTTAAGCATGAAATTACAAAAATTAGAATGGATTAGCCACAAAAAAGCCCTGCATCCAAAGAATGCAGGGCTCTTTAAAGAACGCGCTTTTACTTTTCTTTATTCAAATCTACAACCACGGGTGTAGCAATGAAGATCGATGAATACGTTCCTACGATGATGCCAATCAAAAGTGCAAAGGAGAAACCTTGTAGCACAGCGCCACCAAAAAGGAACAAAACCAGGACCACAATCAGCGTAGTAAGGGAAGTGATAAATGTTCTGCTTACCGTGCTGTTGAGTGCTTCATTAAAAACGGGCACAAGCTCAGAACCCGCTTTGATTCCCATGTTTTCCCTGATCCGATCAAACACCACCACGGTGTCATTGATCGAGTAACCTATGATGGTAAGAATCGCGGCTACGAACACCTGATCCGCTTCAAACGATACACCGAGGAGGTTTGCGATGGCAAAGGCCGAAAGGACAAACAGGGTATCATGGAACAATGCGATGATTGCACCCAGACCAAATTGCCATTTCCTGAACCTAAATACGATGTAAATGAAAATACATATCAAGGCAATTACTGCTGACTTGTAGGAGGAGTTCTTGATGTCATCAGCGATCGTCGCACCTACTTTAGATGAACTTGAGATGGTAAACTGCCCATCGGCTAATTCAGATCCTTCAGGAACATAGGTGAGACTCTGCGACTCAGAAACTCCTTTAATGACCTCATCCCGCACCGCTAAATCTGCTTCGTCGGTCTCGTCATCTATGAGATAACTGGTAGTGACCTTAAGAATGTTCTCCGCACCAAAAGTCTTTACTTCAGAACCTGAATTTTCAAAATAACCATTGTCTAATGCGATTTTGAGTTCTGTCGGATCCAATGGTTCGTTCAAGGTGATGACGTAGGATCTACCTCCTTTAAAATCCACTCCAAGCGTGATCCCTTTGGTCAACATTGCGATAATGCCCACCGTAATGAACGCACCACTGAACAAGTACGCCATTTTTCGCTTGGTCAGAAAGTTGAAATTCAAATTAGTAAGCGCGTTTCTTGAGAAGGCATTCGCAAACGAAAGCTTTGCTTTGTCGCCTTTCTTAGAAAATGCTTCCACAATCACACGTGTAATGAATACTGCACTGAAGAAGGAGCATACAATTCCGATCATCAGTGTAATGGCAAATCCTTTCACAGGCCCTTGCCCCAAGGTGAATAGGATAAAGCCTACAATCAAGGTGGTGACGTTAGCATCGAAAATCGACCAATACGCTTTGGAATATCCAGAGGAAATTGCGGCCTTCAGGCCTGATCCGTTTCGCAACTCTTCCTTGATGCGTTCGAAGATGAGCACATTCGCATCAATGGCCATACCTATGGTAAGGACAATACCAGCAATACCCGGAAGCGTAAGTGAGCTCCCGAATTGCGCTAAAATTCCCATGATGAAGAAGACATTGAAGAACAAAGCCAGGTTTGCAATGAGGCCACCTTTCGCATAATAGGCAATCATGAAGACGATCACAATGATTAGACCCACCATAATGGATCTTAACCCTTGTGCAGATGCAACCTTACCTAAGGTAGGACCCACAACCACATCTTCTACAATGGTGGTAGGGGCTGGTAACGAACCTGCCTTAAGGATGTTGGCAAGATCCTTCGCTTCTTCTATGGTCTCGAAGCCACCGGAGATAGATGAGCTACCATTTGGTATTTCTCCCTGTACAAAAGGGGCAGAAAACACGTAGTTGTCAAGGACAATTGCGATCCTGTTGCCAATGTTTTCTCTCGTCATCTTTGCCCAAATTCTGGAGCCCGCTGCATTCATTTGCATGCTCACGTCAGGTTCTGCACGCTCATTCAACGAAGCCGTAGCATTGGAAATGGTTTCTCCAGTCAAAGATGCCTTACCTGATCTGCTGGTTTTAATCGCATAGAGTTCAAGGACGTCAGGTCCGGTCAGGTTGTCTTCTGGCTTATCTTTGGGTTTCACATCCCAGAGAAATTTCATGTCGTTTGGAATGATGGCTTGTACATCGTCCCTTTGGAGAATTCTATTAATTCTTGCGGTATCTCTTGTATTGTAAAGAAGGCCTCCTCCGTATTGTTGCGCTTGTACCATCAAGTCAAATAGATCGGACTGCCTGGTGTTGATCAACGAGTCCAACGAGGCATCTTGCGCCGAGGTGTCCGCTATGGCACTGGAATCACCACCTGTTGAGTCAGTTGCAGATAGTACTTGATCGTCGTTTGAACTCAACAGGGCTGAGATATCGTCCTTGATCTGTTGATCTTCTGCGGTGGTTTCGTAGTATGACGAGTCATTCTTCATTTCTTCCACTAGCATAGCGTTGATGGAAATCAAAACCGGACCAATGGCTTGCTGTTGGTGCACTTCCCAGAATTCCAACTTAGCTACACCTTGAAGCAGCTTTCGGACTCGCTGAGGGTTATCCACTCCGGGCAACTCGATTTGAATTCTTCCCGTTCCTTGGAGTCTTTGAATATTTGGTTGAGAAGTTCCAAAGCGATCAATTCTTGTTCTCAGAATGTTAAAAGACCGATCAATGGCACTCTCTACTTCCGTATTGATAATGTCTAGGATCTCTGCATCTGTGCTTTGAAGACTGATTCTTCCTCTGTTGGCTGCCGTAGCAAAAATTTGGGCCAGCTCCTTCTGAGGGGCTTTGTTCTTGAATTCGCTGTAAAACTCTTCTACAAAATTTAGCTGCGTGCCTTTGATGTTTTGTTTAGCTTGGTCTAAAGCACCTAAGAAATCAGGATCGGTGCTGTTTCCGCTGAGGCCTTTTAGGATATCGATTGGAGATACTTCAAGGGTCACGTGCATACCTCCCTGAAGGTCAAGTCCAAGGTTAAGTTCCGTTTCTTTGATTTCCTTAAACGTATAGTCTAACCCAATAAGGTTATATACAGGTTCATTCCAGATAGAATCTAGGTACCGCTGCTTTTCCGTCACATTTGAGAGCCCGTCCTGGCCCAAAGTTGCCTCAGTGGCTTGTTTCTGGATGTTTTGCGAAACGAATGTGAAGGACAAATAATAGATACAGAGCAATGAGATCAGTATCGTTAAGAATACAATAAATCCTTTGTTTTTCATTTTAAATAGGTTTGAATTGGGTTACCCCAATGAAGATTGTTTTAAAAAGTATAGATGGTGGAGGTCGCTTGAACTATAGGGACCTAGGGTGCATTTACAGAAATTATTCTCCTGAAGAGAACCTTCAATGCTTTTTGGGTCGAACCAAAAATCGTTTCCTCCAAAGATTGTTGGTCATCCTCTTCTTCATGTTGCACTAATTCTTGCATCAAGAATGAGTGGAAACCAAGATTTATTTGGGATCCGGAAGAAGGCACAGCTTCTGAAATTGATAGCTGGTCCTGGTCTCCTTGTTCCTCAGACTCTGTCTGCTCTTGCTGGTCTACATTGCTGTCAACAACAATGACATCGGTTTGCGTCAACAAGAACAAGCCAACAAAGATGCCCAAGAATAGCTGAAGTGACTGTTTCGATATGGAATTGATTCGTCTCAAATGGACCGCAAATGTAACAAAATCATTGATTTAGAAAAGTGCTGATGACCTGGAGCGCTATATCGAAGTTTGTATAGTTTGGAATGATGAGATCCGCATATTGTTTAGATGGTTCAATGTACTTCTTGAACGCAGGTGTTACATGATGCTGGTATCGATAAATGACATCATGGAGATCATACCCACGTTCTTTGGCATCACGAATGATACGTCGGCTCATCATCAGGTAATCTGGCGCGTCAACAAACAGTTTTAGGTCCATCAGCTCCCTAATTTTCTCAGCGGAGAGAACAAAGATTCCTTCCACTAAAATGACGTTTGCAGCGGCAACTGAGATTTTCTTTGAGGTGCTTTTGTCATTATTGAATGTATACTCGTCCAGTTCTAAAGACTCTCCGGATATTAATCTTTTGAGATCATTGGTGTATCGATCAATATCTATGGATTCAAGCTTGTCAAAATTCTCAATATTGTTTTCGTCTCTTGGCTGGTTTGCCAGGTCTATGTAGTAATTGTCCATCGAATGGAGCGAAGCATCTGGGAGACGCTTGGTCAGTTCGCGCATGAATAGTGTCTTCCCAGACCCACTACCCCCGGTAATACCTACAACGATTGGCTTATTCATTGGAAAGGTGAGTAATTAGCTTTTGAACCGCCAGGGCTCTATGTGAGATCTTATTTTTCTCTGTGGCTGCCATTTCAGCAAAAGAGATATCGTATCCGTCGGGCCTAAAGATAGGATCATAGCCAAAACCACCTGTGCCTGTTCTTTCTCGTAGTATTTGGCCATTAACTTGACCATAAAACTGAAGTTCTTGCCCTTGATGATCTAAGTACGTGATCACTGTAGCAAAATAGGCAGACCGTTCTTCTTGTTGTCCCAGGTTCTGCAGTAGCAAATCCATGTTCTTTTGATCATCTTTTTCCGTTCCGGCATAGCGAGCAGAGTAGACCCCAGGGGCCCCATCGAGTGCTTTCACGCAAAGCCCACTGTCATCTGCAAAAACGGGGATTCGATACAGATCAAAAACATGCTGGGCTTTGATCCTGGAATTTTCTTCAAACGTCGTTCCTGTTTCCGGAATTTCTTCTTGTAATCCCAAATCGGATAGCCCTATGACTTCGTGTATGCCACCAAGGAGCTGGTTCAGCTCCATAATTTTGTGCACGTTATGAGAGGCGAAGCAAATTTTCATGTTTCTCTACTGACCTTGACTGCGCACACTTGCCACCTTCAGCTCAAAGGCAATGACTGTATTGGCGGGGATCAAAAATATGTCATTCCTTCCACCGTACGCTTGCGCGGACGGGAGTACAATCAAGGCAGAGCCGCCAACTTTTAAGCCGTTTAAGGCAGCCGAAACTCCATCAGTAAATCCACCCAAGAAACCTGAATTCCCCAGGGTCCAACCCGAGGCAGAGTACGTGTACTCAATTGGACGATAGGTTTTTGCATCTGAAAATGCAATGAGCAGGGCGGTTTGAGTCAAGGTGGCTTCACCAGTTCCCAACGTATCTTGCTCAACAGCAGTACGAACACTGTCTGCGATCTCCTCGATAGAAGTGTCGAAAAGTGTGTCGCTGAGGAGTTTTCCGATGTAATCAAAATTCACGATGTCACTTTCGTTGATCGGATCAACATCACCGGAGTCTAGTATCACGTAGTGTACACCGCTCTCGAGCACACTGTCTCTGTCTGAGTAACCTAGACCATCTATGTAATTGACAATGATGACGCTATCTTCAGCAGCTTGTATTGCGGGGTCAACGGGCACCAGGATATCCGCTCCACATGAACTCCACATACACGCAGAGAATATCGCGATTACCAACAAAAAATCTTTCATGGTTCTACTCCTTATTAATTCACTTTAACAAGCTCAACATCGAAAACCAATATCGAATTGGCGACAATTACGTCACTTCGGTCTCTTGGACCATACGCCATTGGGCTTGGAATATATAACGTCGCTTTTGTTCCTTCATTGAGTTGGGAGATACCATCGTGCCATCCTGAAATGACAGGACTTGACCAAATTTGAATTGGATAAGGTTGATATTGTCTCTGCGCAGTGTAGAGTCCCTGTGCCTTCGCAACCTCTTCCATACTGGTATCAAAGTATTCGCCCGATAGCAATCTTCCGGCATAATGTACTGCCACGTTTTCACCTAGCTCAGGTTTCGGACCGTCTCCTTGTTCGTTGATGATGTATCGAACTCCCGCCTCAGTGGTTTCTGCTTCCAGGCCATTTTCAGCCAAGAATTTATCAATTATCTCAATATCAATTGCCATCTGGTTAGGATCCAGTTGGGCCAGCGATTGCTCTTTTTGGAGCTCAATAGCTTTCCGTTGATACGTTTCCATAGAGACTTGCTCTAAAAATGAGGTGGAGATTCTAATCAAATCATCCTCAGCTACCGAATCAGGAAGTGCGCCTTTAAAATTATCAAGAAATAGGGCGGATGCGGTCATCTCGCATGTTGTGCTGTCCCCCACTTTTAAGGCTCCGATTATTTCAAAGAAATCACCCTCATTCTTCAGAAAGTTAGAATCAATTTTTATGGGTGTTGGGGCATCTAAAGTAGATTCGAAGATGACATTTCCATCTAATGTTTCATACTTAAGAATTAAGTAGGAGATCAGACTATCCGAAGGAGCTTTGTCTTCCCCTTTCCTGAGATAGGTGACTACCGTGCCATTTTCCGCAGTATATGTATCCCCGTTCCCACAGCCCGCTAGTATAATAACTGCAAATAAGTAAGCTACTTTTTTCATTAGATTTTTGTATTTAAAACGTTTTCTTTTACTAATTCTATAAATCTTTTTTCGGTCCCTTCGAGGTCCAAATCAGATATGCCTCCTGCCGCGTTTTTGTGTCCACCGCCTTCGAAGTATTCTTCTGCAAACTTGTTTACAGACACATCTCCCACACTTCGGAAGGAGAGTTTTATTTCGTTAGATCGCTGTATGATAATGGCGGCCACGACAATTCCTTTGATTGAAAGTGCATAATTGACCAGACCTTCCGTATCGCCCTGCTTCAAATTGAATGTGTTGGCGTCTTCTTGATCAATGACGAAATAGGCTGTGCGATATTTTGGGTTCACTTGGAGTTTTTCGGCCAAGGCATAGCCCAGGAATCGAAGACGATTGACGGAGTTAGTATCGTAGATCAATCTGCTGACCTTGTTTACGTTTGCTCCAAGATCGATCAGGTCGGCTACCGTGCGATGAATTTTAGCGCTGGTGCTTGGATGCTTAAACGATCCGGTATCGGTCATGATTCCAGCGTACAGACATTCAGCTATGTTCGGATTGATGGGTTCATCTGCTTCGAAGGCCACGATTAAATCATAGACCAATTCAGCAGTTGCTGCAGCTTTGTCGTTCCAAAAGTCAAAATCCGCTTTGATGTCGGGATTGAGATGATGATCGATTAATCCAATTTTAGCGCTGGTAGTAGTGGCTGCTTCTGACATTCCTTTGATCCGGTTAAAGCCGGAAAAATCGAGACAGAACAAGAGGTCACATTCCTCGATCAGCTTATTGGCCTGCTGGGTCGTTTCTTCATAATTCAAAACGTGCCCGTTTCCCGGCATCCATTCGAGAAAATCCGGATAAGAATTAGGAACGATGGTTTGAACATCATGCCCTAAACCCGCAAGAAATTGATCCAGCGCCAAGGAGGACCCTAATGCATCTGCATCAGGATTCGCGTGAGTGGTAATGACAATATTTTTGGGAGTCTTAAGGAAATCCTTTAACGCCTGTAAATCCTTCATAAAAAAATGCCCTGACGGGCAAATGTGCGCCGCAAAATTAGTAACATTTAATAAACAG
>CAZQJU010000026.1:33881-37947 GCA_964593185.1 uncultured Roseivirgaceae bacterium | reverse complement strand
ACCGTAAAACTATAGGCAAATCCCACGATTGCTCCTGTCCAGGCTTCTTTTGAGGTATGGTATCCAAGGTAAAGCCGACTCGTGGTAGTCAATCCGGCCAGGCATACAAGCAGATAGTAGACCCAGTTTAGAACGATTCCCTGCGTAATCAAGATAGCGGTAAAGTACCCCACGGCGGCCCAGGAAGCTGCGGAGTGAATGCTGATCTTGAACCGAAAAGAAATGAGTAGCAAGATCAAAATAAGGAGTGTGACGCTGAACATCACCAGGTTAAAGAGGAAGCCCATTTCCAGTTTTTCCATGAAGAGATAGCAAGCCAATCCGTAGTAAAAAAGAATAAAAGTAAACGGGACAGCCCGTTCCTTTCGATTGACCAATTCGAGGTCAGAAATGTATTTGAAGGTCTTGAGTAAAAAAATGCTTAATGCTGGCATCAATGCCGTAATAATGAACACTAAGAATATGAAATGTCTGTATGCCGGTGGCTGAATGGTTGGCAGAAGTTCAGGAGCCACAAAAAGAATGATCATGGATAGATGCGTGGCGATGAGCAACGGATGGAACAGGACAGACACTATTTTCATGAAGCCTCTCAAAGCTCCTTCCTCATTCGTGCAACTGGAATATTTAGCTGTTCCCTGTATTTAGCCACTGTCCTTCGCGCGATCGTATACCCCTGCTCCTTCAGCGCCTTTTCTATTTTTTCGTCGGAGAGCGGCTTGGACTTGTCTTCCGCATCAATCAATTGCTTAAGCTTATTTTTTACCTCTCTACTGCTGACATCTTCACCGGATTCGGTGGCTATGCCCTCGGAGAAGAAGTATTTCAAAGGAAATACTCCGAACTCAGTCTGCACAGATTTACTGCTGGCCACACGAGACACTGTGGAAATATCCATATTGATCTTTTCGGCAATATCCTTCAAGATCATGGGACGTAGTTTGGTTTCATCTCCCTCCAGAAAGTAATCATACTGGAAGTTGATGATCGCCTGCATTGTGTTTAGGAGCGTTTGCTGTCGTTGACGTATTGCATCAATGAACCACTTCGCAGAATCCAGCTTTTGCTTAATAAATGAAACGGTCTCTTTCAGTTTTTTATCCTTCTTGTTGCTTTTATCATAGGCCTGCAACATTTCTGAATAGGAACGAGATACTTTGAGCTGAGGCGCATTGCGGGAGTTGAGCGAAAGTTCCAGTTTATCGTTGTTGTTGACCAGAATAAAATCCGGAATAATGTACTGCGTCTTTACTTGTTCCTCTCCGGTGCCACCTGGTTTTGGGTTTAATTTGGTAATGAGGTAGATCGCTTCGCGAAGCAGCTCTTCGTCTTCTATGCCAAGCTTCCGGGCAATCTTATCGTAATGCTTCTTGGAGAATTCGTTGAAACAGTAGTCTATGATCTTACGCGCGATTTGCACTTCCTCGCTTTCGTCATCTTTTCGTTCCAGTTGAAGTGAAAGGCATTCCTGAAGATTCCTTGCGCCAATTCCTGCAGGGTCAAAGTTCTGGATCTTGAACAGGATGTTTTCCAACTCTTCTTCGTCTGTGGACACACCTTGGGAAAATGCTAGGTCATTGACAATTGCGGCCAGATCTCTTCGAATATAGCCGTCACTATCAATACTCCCGATGAGTTGACGCCCCAGAACTTCCTCTGCTTCATCCAGCTTTAAATAGCCGAGTTGGGAGATCAACTGCTCATGAAGCGTCTTCCCTACAGACAGAGGTGTCTCCTTGTCTTCTTCGTCAGGATTTCTCCCGTCCCCCTGCATTTTGTATCCGGCGTAGTCATCTTGAAGGTAATCTTCAATGTTTTCTGCCTCGGAGGTTTCATAGTCTTCTTCGAAGTCATCGGCCGTGTCCTCCGCTTCTTTTTCTTCCTTCCCCTCTTCCAGGGCCGGATTCACTTCAAGCTCTTCCTCGACTCTAGCTTCTAACTCTGCAGTGGGCACCTGCAGCAGCTTTATAAACTGAATCTGCTGAGGAGACAGTTTTTGCTGAAGCGATTGAGAAAGTGTGAGTTTTTGCATTATTAATCCTAAAAGTAACCCTGTTACAGGTCATAATTAGCAAAGTCTTTTCTAAGAGGCAAACTTCTCGGCAAAAGACCTTAATGTATAAGTAAAATTATCACATTCGTTAGTTTTGCGAGCCAAATATTTAGAGACTGTGGACAAAGTAAGAAGAACAAAAATCAAGGCCGTCTTAGCGGAAGGAAAAGCTGGTGATGAACTGTGCGTAAAAGGTTGGGTTAGAACCAAAAGAGGCAGTAAAAATGTTGCCTTTGTGGCACTCAATGATGGTTCTACAATAAACAATCTGCAGGTCGTTTTGGATGTAGCTTCCTTTGACGAAGATCTTCTGCGCCGGATTACCACAGGGGCGAGTATTACCGCAGTAGGTAAGCTGGAAGCATCACAAGGTGCTGGACAGTCTACAGAGCTTCTGGCTACAGCGGTTGAAATACTGGGCGATGCGGACCCAGAGAAGTATCCGTTACAGCCAAAGAAGCACTCCATGGAATTTTTGAGGGAGATTGCTCACCTGAGACCGAGAACCAATACATTCGGGGCAATCCTTCGAATCCGACATGCAATGGCTTACGCCTTGCATACCTTTTTTCATGAAAAAGGCTTTTTTTACCTCCATTCGCCAATCTTGACCGCTTCGGATGCGGAAGGTGCAGGCGAAACCTTCAAGGTAACCACACTTGATCTTGACAACGTTCCAAAAAATGAAGAAGGGCAGGTTGATTACAAGCAGGACTTTTTTGAGAAGGAAACGAACCTTACGGTCTCCGGACAACTGGAGGGAGAACTTGCTGCGTTGGCAGTCTCCGAGATTTACACTTTTGGACCCACATTTAGGGCGGAAAACAGCAACACAACTCGACACCTGGCTGAGTTTTGGATGATAGAACCTGAAATGGCTTTTTACGATCTGGACGACAACATGGACTTAGCGGAGGCGATGTTGAAGTATATGGTCAAGTACGCACTGGATCATTGTTCAGAGGACCTTGCTTTTCTAAACAAACGTCAACTTGACGAGGAAAAAAGCAAACCTCAAAACGAGCGGAATGAACTCTCGCTTCTGGAACGGCTACAGTTTGTAGTTGACAACGATTTTGAGCGGCTGACTTATACGGAAGCCATTGAAATTTTGAAAAGGTCGAAACCGAACCAGAAGAAGAAATTTCAATACCTCATCAACGAGTGGGGCGCTGATCTGCAGTCAGAACATGAGCGGTTCTTGGTGGAGAAGCACTTCAAGAAGCCTGTAATTCTCTACAACTATCCGAAAGATATCAAAGCGTTCTACATGCGTCAAAACGACGATGATAAGACAGTTGGAGCCATGGACGTGTTGTTTCCTGGTATTGGTGAAATTGTTGGTGGATCGCAGCGGGAAGAAAGGCTGGACAAATTGGAGCAACGCATGCGGGAGATGGATATTCCTACGGAGGAGATGTCGTGGTATCTGGATACTCGTCGTTTCGGTACCGTTCCGCACAGTGGGTACGGCCTGGGGTTTGAACGAATGATTCAGTTTGTTACCGGAATGGGGAACATTCGAGATGTCATTCCGTTCCCGCGAACACCAGGAAATTGCGAGTTCTAATTTAGTGTAAGACAGCAGCCTTGACCTTCGTGATGAAGGAGCAAACAATTCGGACGGTTTGAAGTATATTTAACTGATTGACTTTGAAGTTGAATGGAGGAATTATTTGCAATAATTGGAGAACTAAATTCAATTGCCAAGCTTGCATGGGTTTTTATTTGTCTTACATTTTTCTGGATACTGGAGGCGGTTATCCCGCTTTTTTCCTTTGACTACAACAAGCTTAAGCACATTGGCTTTAACATGATCTTTTTTGCGATGATGTTGATCATCAACGTGCTCTTTGGACTTGTGATCGTAGCGATTTTCCCACTTTTACAGGAATACAACATTGGAATTTTTAATTGGGTAGATCTCCCTTTTTGGGTGGCTTTCCCAATTAAAAATTCCACTTTTACAGGAATACAACATTGGAATTTTTAATTGGGTAGATCTCCCTTTTT
>CAZQJU010000026.1:8126-33781 GCA_964593185.1 uncultured Roseivirgaceae bacterium | reverse complement strand
CCACTTTTACAGGAATACAACATTGGAATTTTTAATTGGGTAGATCTCCCTTTTTGGGTGGCTTTCCCACTTGCTATCATGGCGTTTGACTTGATTACGCAGTACACAGCCCACTACCTCTTGCATAAAGTCAAATGGATGTGGAAGCTCCATCTCGTGCATCATAGTGACACACATGTTGATGCCACAACAGGTACACGCCAACACCCGATCGAATACATGTTGAGGGAGTCCTTGGCAGTACTCACCATTGTTTTGTTTGGAATTCCAGTGGGATGGTACCTCTTCTATCGTCTGGTCACCGTATTCTTTACCTATTGGACACATTCCAACGTAGGATTGCCCAGATGGCTGGACAAATCCTTGAGCTATATCATTATCACACCGTTGACGCATAAGTTCCATCATCATTTTGAGCGTCCATGGACGGATACCAACTTTGGCAACGTGCTGTCCATTTGGGATCGGTTGTTTGGAACGTTTGTATACGGTGACCCGGATAAAATCAAGTACGGGGTGGATGTGGTGGATAACTCACGAGATACCGACGTGAAGTATCAATTGGGCTTTCCACTGAACAAGGACATCAAGACCGATTATTGATTTTCGAGCGCAAAATGCTCCTCGATTTTCATTTGCTCCTCTAGCCCTTTAATCAATTTTTCATCTCGCGGATGAAGTTTTAGCACATTGTAATTTTCCCAGAATTTGGGGTCATAGTGAAAGGATTGATTCTCTATCATTTCATGTGGGTTCATTTGATCGGGCTGCTTCAAAAATGCTGATGCACTTTTCGTTCTCTTGCTTGTAATCTCTGTAGAATGCCTTAAACTTGAATGGATGGGTTGGATAGTTTCTTTTGATATTGGATAGTGCTAGCTCGCGGATTTGCCAGGGGGTATGGATTTCATAGAGTCTATTACAACAAGTCCTCCATGTCGCCGCACGATTTTAACAATAGACGGATTTACTTGAGTCCAGCCGTTCGTTTCGTTCATTTAAATCGGACCAAAAATTTTAACCCTTCCTTAAGCTTGTTAGCTCAGTTCAGGTTGGAAGCAGGAATCCGCGTCAAACGAACCACCGTATTTGTTGGCGGTAATGCCAATACGTATCTCACAAAATTGTACCCACCCTTGGAGGTCGCGGCTCAGCTTGTGGAAAGAAAAGGTAAAATCAATCACCAGATCTGGCCTGGATTTGTCTTTGGTATTCAACTCCAAAGCAGTTCGCCTCTTCGAGATAATCTTGGGAAGGCGCTTCAATTCCTTGTGAGGTAGCGATTACTCTACCGTAACAGATTTAGCCAGGTTTCGAGGTTGATCTACATTTGCGCCCCTCATGACTGCAACGTGATAGCTCAGCAGTTGAAGCGGAATTACAGAGAGCAAAGGCATCAAGGATTCGTGCGTCGAAGGAATTTCAATTGTATAGTCTGCCATCTTAGGAATGATGACGTCCCCTTCAGTCACAATGGCGATCACAACGCCATGCCTAGCTTTCACTTCTTGGATATTTGACACGATCTTATCGTAGCTGCTGTCACGTGTGGCGATAAACACCACAGGCATATTCTCATCGATGAGGGCGATGGGACCATGCTTCATTTCCGCAGCTGGATATCCTTCTGCATGTATGTAGGAGATTTCTTTGAGCTTTAATGCTCCCTCGAGCGCCACCGGGAAATTGTACCCTCTGCCCAAGTAAAGGAAGTTTGAAGCATCTTTGAACTTCTCTGAGATCTCTTCGATTTTAGGGTTAGATGATAAGGCCACACCCACTTTCTCTGGGATTCGGCTTAGGTCCGCAAGCAGCTCGCGGTACTTATTTTCAGCAATGGTTCCTTTATGAAATGCAACGCGGAGGGCAATCATGTAAAGGACGGTCAGTTGAGCGGTAAAGGCCTTTGTCGACGCAACCCCAATTTCAGGACCCGCATGAAGATAGGCGCCTTCATGAGTCGTTCGGGCGATGGACGAACCAACGGTGTTGACAACACCCAAAACAATGGCACCTTTCGCTTTTGCAAGTTCAATTGCTGCGAGCGTATCTGCAGTTTCACCAGATTGAGATATTGCGATTAAAATGTCTCCCTCCTTGATAACGGGGTTCCTGTAGCGAAATTCGGAGGCATACTCAACTTCAACGGAAATTCTGCACAAGTCTTCAAAAATGTACTCGGCAACAAGCCCTGCATGCCATGAAGTACCGCAGGCCGCTATGATGATCCGATCTGCATTGATCAAAGCCTGCGCATAATTTCGAATGCCACCTAGGGTCAGTGAGCTATTTTCCAAGTTCACGCGTCCCCGCATACAGTCAGCGATCGACCTTGGTTGTTCGAATATTTCTTTAAGCATGAAATGTTCATAGCCACCTTTCTCTAGTTCTTCCAGTTCTAGGTCAAGCGTCTGGATGTAGGGAGTTTGTGGGGCATCCTTTAGGTCTTTTATCTGATACCCATCTTGTGTAATTACGGCGATCTCTTCGTCATTTAAGTAAATGACTTCGTTAGTATATTCAACAATTGGGGTAGCATCCGAAGCAATAAAGTATTCATTTTTCCCAAGTCCGATAACCAAGGGACTTCCTTTTCGTGCCACCACAATTTTTTCGGGGTCATCCAGAGTAATTACGGCAATGGCGTAAGCACCGACCACTTTCGTTAACGCAATTCGTATCGCCTCACTGATGGTAAGGTTTTCGCTTTTCTGAACATCCTCTATAAAGTTGACCAGTACCTCGGTATCCGTGTCACTTTCAAATTGATAACCTCTATTCTGAAGGTCCTTCTTCAGTACCTCATAGTTTTCAATAATGCCATTGTGGATCAAGGCGAGTTTTCCATTGTTGGAGATGTGAGGATGCGCATTCTCATCACTTGGAGGACCGTGTGTGGCCCATCTGGTATGACCTATTCCAAGAGTGGATCTTAATTCTTCTCCGTCTGCTAAGGCTTCTAATGCGGCTACCTTGCCTTCTTTTTTGTAAAGGTTCAACGTATTCTCACCCATCAAAGCAATACCAGAGCTGTCATAACCCCTATATTCAAGACGTTTTAGTCCTTTCAACAAAAGAGGAAAAGCTTTCTTATCGCCAATGTATCCTACAATCCCACACATTGTCTCTTGTTAGTCAACTTCCGTGTAATACAACCTGAGTCTGATGCCATCATCTTTAAAAACTGTTCGTTGAAGCGTGACATCACTTGAACTGAGAAGAATAAAATCAGTTAGTGATACTTCAGTGCCAGTCCGATCAAGTAATGCACTTGTTTCTGAGCTATTTAAATAGTCATTGTACATTGATTGGAAAAACAGTGTGGCGTTAACTGATATTTCTTTCAATACTTGACTCGTTGTGTCCCTAACGAGTACACTTAATGCAGGTACGTTGCTTCCCTGAATGAATGCATTATCACTCATGATAAGGTTCCCAAAGGGATTTTGCACGAGTCCTGGGGCAAAGTAGCTATCGTTCTTATAAAAGAAAGAATAGAAATTTTCCAGCGTGTCCCTATTGGCGTCCTGTTCAAAATCGAAGGACAGTGCAGCATTATTAATGATAATGGAACGACTATCATCGTTCAGTTGATCAAAAAAATCCTGCAATGGCTGCGTATCAATGCTGGTTGTGATGCCTGCTAACACATCGATCAAATTGGTATTTGGAAGATTGGTATTGACACCGCTACGATCTACTCTGACATAATGTGGATTACTAAGGAACTGCGTGGGACTGAGTATAAACTGCACAGAATAAAGAGTGTCCACAAATGTGGTATCCTCATCTACAATAACTTGACGTCCATCCGGCTCCGTTACAAACAAGGTGATTCTACTTGTGTCTGCGTCCAACTGAATTTCGTTAATCACCTCACTTCTGCTATTTGGCGCTATCACTAAAGAAGGCCAATTTGTAGAACCAGCCAGCGGATCAAATGCGGAAACATTTCCATAGAGAATTCTTCCGAAAGTATCGTCCAGTAAGAAATTGAAATAGTTGGTATCGGCGGAAACCTGGGATTCAAATGTACCTATTTGCTCCCCAATGGAGGTTTGCTCGTTGCTTGACAAGTAGATCAAATTTGACAGTGTATCCGTTAACAAACTGATATTGAAAGACTGGGTCGATGATCCGTTTCCAATGTTGGACGGGCTGAGTAAAGAGATTCTTACTGAATCGTATACGAAATTCTCCTCTATTTCTCCGTTAGGAAGATCGCTACTTTCATATTTCATCGAGAAGTAACTTTCGGTCCTAATGAACCCGGTAAGTTCATCCATAAACTGACCGACTAAAATTCGGTTTTCGCTATCCGTTCGTAAGCTGTCAATGACTACCGTGGATGTTGGTAGAATAAACTCTTCAAATCGAACGCTGGCATCGGACTCCAACTGGTATGGAATACCTATGTCATCCGAAGTCTCACAACCTAAAAAAACCGGGATCATCAAGATGAGTCCCGGCTTTAGTTTTTGTATAATAGAAGCTAATCTACCCGATAAGCTCATTGTATAAGTTATAATAGGATTCTTCAAAATTCTCAGAGTTCTCAATGGTCTGCGTTTTCTTATCATCGGATAAGTCAGCAATGAGTTTATCAAAGCTTTCAGAATTTTCTTCGTTGGCATTTATTACAGCATCAGCGTACTGCATTCCAAGCTTTACAAAGCCATCATAGTCTGCCGTTTTCAATGGATCAAGCATGGTGTCCTCAATGTCTATCATCTTAACCTTTTCCAGCAGATCATCACCGAATTTGTGTGCAAATCGGTTATTATAAATGGAAAACACGGTCTTTGCATCCTTATAGATTGGATCGTTCTTGTACGTTGTTTTTGTGTAAAGCGGGATTAAACTTGTCATCCAATCATTACAGTGAATAATGTCTGGTGACCAACCTAATTTCTTTACTGTTTCTAAAACGCCTTTGCAGAAAAATATTGCCCGCTCGTCGTTGTCTTCAAAAAAGTTGTCCTCTTTGTCAAAAAAGACTGATTTCCGATAAAAATAATCTTCGTTGTCAATGAAGTAGACCTGTAGCTTAGCATTGGGTATCGAAGCCACTTTTATCACCAATGGTTTTTCTTCATCACCTACTGCAATGTTGATCCCTGATAGTCTCACCACTTCGTGTAAGCGGTTCTTTCTCTCATTTATCAATCCAAATCTTGGTACCAAAATCCTGATCTCCATTCCTCGTTCTTGCATAGCCTGAGGAAGTCTTCTCACAAAATCCGCTACCTCGGTGGTTTTGAGAAATGGATTGATTTCACTTGCCACGTATAGGATTCTAATATTTTCCATAAATCTTTGATTACTTTCTAGTAGAGACGCTTAAAAAATGAGCACAAAGTTACGCTAATTTTGCTTTATTATCAACGCATTCAATAAGTTAGCCTGTTAAAACTTCTAAAAACATGCGTGCAGTTAGCACCCCTGAGGAAATAGCGGATCTTTTAAAAACAGTCCGAAAAGCGGATAAAGCGATTGGCTTAGTACCGACAATGGGTGCACTTCATGAAGGGCATTTTGAGCTGATCAAAAAGAGTCAGTCTGAGAATGACTTGACCGTAGTGAGCATTTTTGTTAATCCCCTTCAATTTGACAAAAAGGAGGATTTGGATAACTATCCTCGTAGTAAGGACAATGATCTTGACCAATTAAGAGCTTTGGATGTAGATTTTGTTTTCATTCCAGAGGAAACACATTTGTATCCCTCAGCGCCTCAGGTAAAGATCGACTTTGGGCGGTTAGGTGAAGTCATGGAAGGTACTTTCCGCCAGGGGCATTTTGATGGTGTTGGTGTCGTAGTCAGCAAGCTTCTGAATATTATACAACCTGCATCAGCTTATTTTGGCATGAAAGACCTGCAACAGTACTTGCTCATAAAGCAAATGTGCGTAGATCTCAGTTTCCCAACATTGATCGTAGGTGTGGAAACGGTGCGAGAAGAGAGCGGTCTTGCCATGTCTTCTAGAAATAGGAGACTCTCGCCACATGGATTAGAAGTGGCATGTAATCTCTACAAAGGCCTTCAAATCATAGCTGATGGATTACACAATGAGCATTCTTCCGGAGAGTTAATTGATTTAGCACAAGATTTTTATCGTTCGATTGATGGGCTCGAAATCGAGTATCTGGAAGCATTCGACGGGCAGACGTTCACCCCGGTAAAGTCTTTCGATAAAGTAAATGAACTTGCGGTCTGTGTAGCTGGTTATGTGGAGGGTGTGAGACTCATTGATAACTTATATTTGCGGCTCAAATAGCGGAGAGATGCTGATCGAGGTACTTAAATCTAAAATTCATCGGGTAAAAATTACGGAAGCGGAGCTTCACTATGTTGGTTCCATTACTATTGACGAAGATTTGATGGACGCTGCAGATCTCGTTGAAAATGAAAAAGTGCAAATTGTAAACATTAACAACGGAGAAAGACTTGAAACTTACGTTATTACCGGGGAGCGAGGATCAGGGCAGATATGTCTGAATGGACCTGCCGCCAGAAAAGCGCAAGTAGGTGATATTATTATCATCATCTCGTACTGCTCCATTAACAAAGCCGATGCGGCTTCGCATAAACCACTTGTTATCTTTCCTGATGGAAAAAACCGCCTTACCGCCTGATTTACCAAATGCCTAAGAAATTATTTGGCGTAGCAAAAGTATTGATAAGCATACTTCTCGCCGGACTCCTACTATACTTGGTTTTCAAGAACATCGATTGGGTTGAATTCTGGAAGAAAGCCCAAACGGTAGAATTAGCCTGGGTCTATGGCTCGGTATCTATTTCTCTGATAGCCTTTTTTGCCAGGGCATACCGTTGGAACGTGCTGTTAAAGCCATTAGGATATGAGCTAAAGACGGGGAGAACTACACTAGCTGTTATGGTTGGTTATTTGGCTAATCTTGCCATTCCCAGGCTCGGAGAGATTACGAGGTGTGGAGTCCTTAATCGAAACGATAAAGTGGCCATTGCCCACGGATTTGGTAGCGTAGTTGCAGAAAGAATTGTAGACCTGCTTACGCTGTTTCTCCTCATATTTATCAGTTTGATCGTCGAGTATGATCGAATTACATCATTCTTATCGGATGCGTATGCTGGACTAAATCTTCCAAGTTATGTTCTTTACATCTTCATCATTTTTGTGCTTGCAGGCCTCGGGTTTTTGATCTACGTGATCAAAAGAAGAAACAAAATGAAGGGAAAATTTGCCGAATTGATCAAGAGCTTTGTCGACGGATTGCTCTCTCTAGGAAAGATTCAAAATGTAACCGGTTTCTTGGTTTCTACCTTACTCATTTGGCTTAGTTATTACTTTATGTCCTATATCATTGTGTTTGCCTTACCAGAGACCGCTACCCTTGATTTCGGTGCTGGGTTTCTGCTTTTGGTGACAGGTGGAATCGCACTATCTATTCCGGTTCAAAGCGGTTTTGGTACCTATCATGGGATGGTTGCGGGAATGTTGTTGCTATATGGTATTGATAAAACGACCGGCTTATTCTTCGCGACGCTGATGCATACCTCCCAAATTGTATCGATTGCAATATTTGGTACCGTCGCATTGGTTATTTCCGGTATCCTGAGAAGAAAAGAAGGGAAAACTGCCTAATTGGCAGACCTTCTGGTTAATGATCTGCTACTACATAACAATAGTGGACATGGTATCGTATTTGATAGATTGTAGATCAGTTCAGGATTTTAAATAGTAAGACATGCTTATAATTATAATTGTTGGTTTTATGCTCGCTAGCTGGATTGTTAGCAGCAGATTGAAAAGAAAATTTAAGAAATATTCGCAGCAGATGTTGGGTTCGGGTCTTTCCGGAAGGGAGATAGCCGAGTTGATGTTGAGAGACAATGGAATCTATGATGTTACGGTGACCTCGGTGCAAGGACAGTTAACGGATCATTACAACCCCGCAAACAAGACAGTAAACTTGAGTCCAGACGTCTACAATGGACGTTCAGCGGCCGCCGCCGCCGTGGCGGCTCACGAATGTGGTCATGCCGTACAGCATGCCAGTGCTTATAGATGGCTGGAGTTCAGGTCTGCAATGGTACCGATTCAAAATGTCAGTGCCCGGATCATCAATTTTATGTTCATCGCGATGTTTTTGGGTGCGTTTGGTTTGAACATGTTCGGTGGCGGTACGGCTTTGTTGGTGATCATAGGTTGTTATTCCATTTTTACCCTTTTTGCATTTGTGACGCTACCTGTAGAGTACGATGCCAGTAATCGGGCATTGGCCTGGATAAAGGAGCGCAACATTGTAGACAGTCGTGAGCATGACATGGCAAAAGATGCCTTGAATACAGCGGCTCAAACCTATCTTGTTGCTGCACTCGGTTCCCTAGCAACTTTGCTATACTATGTGATGCTCTTTATGGGTGGAAGTAACGACTAGTTTAGTTTGAAGAAAAGAGTAATAAAAAACCCTCTCCAATTTAGAGAGGGTTTTTGTTTGCTTTGAATTTGATAATCAGGGCTCAATTTTCACAGCAATCTCAATTGCTCTGTCTGTGCCAGCCGATCCAGTTGTTGCAACGACTTCGATAAGCCCAATTTTCTCACCTCTACCCTCTGCCAGTACAAAACCAAAGATATCTCCAACTGCCAGGGTAGGAATTCTACTCTGGTCGGCTAGGTCTGCATCTCCGGCATACGCATTTTCAAGGTCTGCAACTGTACTCACAGCATCGAAATCTGGTGCCGTCAGGAAGGTCTTGAATCTGGTAGGATTTTGCGGGTCAAAATTATCTAAATCGCCATTTGTCGTTTGAGCTTCAATAGTGGCATCAGCTTCAGGATTATCTAAGGCAGCAATGGTATACTGTGCTGCATCAGAATAATAAAATAGTAAGTCAATCTTCTCATCATTCATCAACGCATTCGAGGAAGTGTAAACGGAATCTTCCATAGCGTCGTAGAAACTTCCCAGCGTAAGATTTTGAAATCCACCTAACAGAATAGCTGTAAATGAATTTACTGCGGGAGAAGTAACATTGACAGTGAACGTGACGGTCTCTGACAATTGACCTGCATCATCTACTCCCTGAAAATCCCATGAAACTGTCTGGCCGGCTAAATCCGCGCCAAGCGCTTGGGGTTGAAAAGTGATAGAACCTTGAGTATCTCCAGGATCAGCTCCCAGCTCCGTCCGATTAAATGACTGTGTACCCGAAGTCAAACCATTGACTCCACCAGGAGCCGTCACAGTGACCGAAAAAACAATTTCGGATCCGGCGATAACGTCTGCTCCTGAGGTGACTGGAGAGCCATCCACAGTGGCAGATACAGATACTGAAGGTGCAGCAAATGTTGGCTCTTCATCTTCGCCGCAACTGAAGACAAAAAGTGATGCAGCAGTCAGCAGTAATAAGTTTTTAGTGAATTTTCTCATGTGTGATTTGTTCGTTTGATTAAAATTTGTCTTAATGAGACACAAAAATGAGAACAAACGTTGACTTAATCACGAAAAACTACTTTTTGTACTATGCAAGGCTGCATTTAGTTAACATTTTGATGAGTAGGCTGTTTACTCCGCATGGTTACCTTCAAGAAGCATTCAGGGATTTACACATTGACTGTTACCCAACAATTACCCCTCTCCTTAACTGAAGCCTGGAATTTCTTTTCTTCTCCTAAAAATCTCGAAAAAATCACTCCAAGTCATATGGGATTTAGGATCACCTCAGGTGAACCTGGACGGATGTATACAGGGCAAATAATAACCTACAAAGTATCGCCTATTCCGGGTGTGAAGGCGAGCTGGGTTACAGAGATCACACATGTGGAGGAAAACAAATTATTCATTGATGAGCAACGATTTGGTCCCTATCGTATGTGGCACCATGAACATCGTTTTGAAGAAGTCGATGGGGGAATATTGATGACCGATAAGGTTTCCTACAAAATGCCATTTGGGTTTTTAGGCCATATTGCACAGGCTTTGTTTGTTAAGAAGCAATTAAAGGGAATCTTTGATTATCGCGTTAAGGTGCTCGACGAGCAATTCAATAAGTAGCTATATTTAGCTAAAAGTACCTCATGAAGAATCTTCTTAAGCTTGAAGAGACGCTCATGTTTCTCCTATCCATCTATCTTTTTTCGTTTTTACCCTACGATTGGTGGGTGTTCCCAGTGCTCATTCTTGCGCCGGATGTAGGAATGCTAGGCTATGCTGTGAGCCCCGAACTAGGTGCACTGACCTATAACGTATTTCACCATAAGGGCATTGCTATTTTGATTGGATTCATGGGGTTCTGGTGGACACTCCCAGCACTACAGTTAATTGGAATTATCTTATTTGGCCACGCAAGCATGGACAGGATATTCGGTTACGGACTGAAGTATCCAGATAACTTCAAGAACACGCATTTAGGTCAGCTTTAGAAGCTTCTTTAGATCTCGAAATTTGTATCTTCGTAAGAAGAGTATACCTGTTGAAAATTTCTATTATCATCCCCACCCTTAATGAGGTTCAGTATCTAAGGAATACCGTCCAAAATGCCATTATTCATGCTGATTTTCCTGATCGATTAGAGCTGTTGATTGTAGATGCAGGCAGTACTGACGCCACATTGGCTACCATCAAAAATCTAGATGTAAAGACTTTCACAAACATTGCCTTTAAGCTACAGAAGCATAAGAGCCTCAATTTTGGACTTGAACAAGCTAAGGGTGAAGTCGTACTGTTTCTGGATGCAGATACTTTACTCCCGAAGCATTTTGACACATTAATTACTGAAAAACTTAAGGAAGAGACCGTCGTTGGAGGTGCGTTTGAAATGCGATTTTCAAATCCTGATTTAAAGCTGTTGGTGTTGTCTATTTTCAACTCACTACGCTATAATATTTGGAAGACGTACTATGGAGATCAGGCCATCTTCTGCAGAAGAGAAGCGGCACTTAAGGTAGGTGGTTTTCAAGATACACTCATGGAGGCGGCACATTTTTGCAAGGCCATCAGAAAGCTAGGTCAATTAAGGACTGTTAAGCAGCCTGTAATTACTTCTCCAAGACGTTTTAGGGAAGGAGGATTCTGGAGTGTATTTTGGTACGATGTAAAGATGTGGTTTAGGTTTATCTTCGGACGAGATCTGAAGAAGTTTCAAAAAACCTACTGGAAAACAAACTTGCACAATGGATAGACCGCTTGTTTCTATCATAATGGCTGTAAAAGACACAGAACCCTACTTACCTGATTGTCTGAACTCCATCTTGGCGCAAACCTATCAGGAATGGGAGCTCATCGCAGTAAATGACCATTCTTCAGATCGCTCTGCACAGATACTGTATGAATACGCAGCAAAAGATGAGCGAATTATGGTCTTCCACAGTATCCGTCACAAACTGATTCCGACCCTAAAAGAGGGGTATAAATATGCCAATGGAGAACTGATCAATCGAATGGACTCTGATGATAAGATGCCTTCCGACAAATTAGAGGTGCTGGTCAAGGAGTGGCAGAAGGTTGGGACCGGACATGTAATCGCTGGAGGAACAGAGCACTTTGTCGATGAGGGTGAGGTCGGAAATGGATTTCGAAGGTATGAGAAGTGGTTGAACGATGTTGCCCGAACACGCTCTCATTACAAGCAGATCTATCAGGAATGTGTAATCCCTTCCCATTCGTGGATTGTTCATCGAGAAGACTTTGATGCTGTAAATGCTTTTAATCCGGAAGTGTATCCTGAAGACTATGACCTATGTTTTCGGTTCTACCAAAAAGGCCTGAAAGTCATTGGGATCGACAAAGTGCTTCACTACTGGCGAGATCGGGAAAACAGGATCTCACGTACCTGGGAGGAGTATAAGGACAATAGGTACTTTCAGATGAAGGTCCGATACTTCTACCAGATAGACCGCGATAGATCTAGACCTCTATTGCTTTGGGGTGCAGGAAAGAATGGGAAGGACTTGGCCAAATTGCTCATGGATGAAGAGGATTCGTTTGTATGGGTATGTGATAATGAGCGAAAAATCGGAAAAGATGTTTACGGAATCCGGTTACAATCCTTTGAGAAAATACCTGAGGTCGAAAATCCTCAAATTTTGATTGCAGTGACCTCTCCGGATGAAAAAGAAGATATTCAAATTCAGCTGGCTACCTGGGGGAAAAAGCAGGTAACAGATTATTGGTTCTTTTTGTGAATCGAAAAGAAATTGCCATACTCATTTTCATTGTGGTTGCTCAATTCATGTGCACCTCACTTTGGTTTGCGGGCAATGCCGTGCTACCTCAGCTAGCCGTCAATTTGTCCATTTCTTCTGCAGAAATGGGTTGGATGACCTCCTCGGTTCAGTTCGGCTTTATCATAGGGACGCTTTTCTACGCCTTTTTCACCATTGCAGATCGGTTTAATGCATCAACCGTTTTCTTACTTAGCGCTCTACTGGGTGCTGTTGCAAATGGCCTGATTACATTTCAATATTCCTACTTTGGGATTTTGGTCTTTCGATTTTTAACAGGCTTCTTTTTGGCAGGTATCTACCCTGTTGGGATGAAGATTGCCTCGGATCATTTTGAAAAAGGCCTTGGAAGAGCCATGAGCTTTCTTGTTGGAGCTTTGGTCTTGGGGACCGCCTTGCCACACCTTTTGGCTGCATTTGACCAGACACTGGATTGGAAGATTGTCTTTTATGTAACATCAGGGTTGGCCACCCTCGGAGGGCTGATAATTAAACTTTTTGTAGGCGAAGGACCGTTTCAAAAAAAAGTACAATCACCTAATTTCGGTGACATCGCGTTGGTTTTTAAGAAGAAGCCCTTTCGAGCCGCTGCATTCGGTTACTTCGGCCATATGTGGGAGTTGTATGCTTTTTGGGCATTTGTTCCGATCATGTTAAAAACCCAGGGTCAATTGTCTTCCTATCCTGAGACCGGGATCTCTATTCAATCTTTTGCAGTGATAGGTCTTGGCTCAATAGCCTGCGCTTTTGGTGGTTTTCTTTCTGAACGATTTGGGACGAAAAAGATGGCTACACGCTTCTTGTTGTTTTCTGGAATCTGCTGCCTTTTCTCGCCCTTTGCTTTTGGGTTTCCAAGACCTCTGTTTTTGGCATACATGATTTTCTGGGCACTGACAGTAATTGCAGATTCACCCTTGTTTAGCACACTAGTGGCCCAACATGCCAACCAAGAAATAAAAGGAACGGCCATTACCATCGTCACAAGCATTGGATTTGCCATCACCATTGTGAGTATTCAACTACTCAGCTTTATGAAGCAACTCCTTCCTCCGGATAAGATCTACCTGCTCTTGGTTGTGGGGCCGCTTTTTGGTCTGCTTGCGCTGAGGAAGTAGCTAGTCTTTTTTCATGGTAAAGACTTCCGTCCATTTATCGCCTTCCATGTTTCTTAGGTCCAGTCGAATCTCCATTTCATTCTCCGATTTGAGTTCATACGTAAGCCCTTTCAGCACAATCTTGTTTTCTTCGAAGGCAATCAATTCAAATGTCACAAAATCTTCTTTTTCTTCCCAGGCACTCATGTCGGGGTTAAAATGTTTGAGGCGAAGCCCAGTGCTATCGAGAACCAAGAACTCATAGAAGTTTAGACTTCCATCACTATTGAAATGTCGAAAAGATCCCATGATCGTTCCGTCACTGGAAGGTTGAGACCAAATCTCTTCAGATGTACCACCAAACCCATCTCCAACCCAGGTCCCTTCTATCCATGCGTAGGGCGTGTCTTGTGCACTTGCGAAAATTGAAAGTAAAAATATGCTCGAAAGTAGTGTGACGCTTTTCATTTTTCTCTCATGACGAACGAGGATGCCATCAAAAGGACAAAGAGCTACGAACGATTGGTTTCAGCCTGGTGTGCAATCCAGTTCTCTAGCAAATTTTTCATCATTTCAATAAATCTGTTGGCAGAGGGCTGCGTGTTTTTTGATCTAGATAGAAAATCATCCATCTCCCGGATGGCAGGCATATTCTTCAGTTCATCCTCTGACAGCATCCAGGAGGCCATGGACCATTCGCCAAAAATTCTACTGTCCGCATTTCCTTGAATCCATTTCGTTATCCCATGATGTCTTCCGTCAAGCTTTATTTTTTCAAAAAGTGCTAAAACGCGCTCTTCATCTCCTTCTAAATATTGCAGATACTTGTTTTCAATGCATAGCAATATGCCGGTAACCTGTCGTTTTTTATTGTTTTTGACGGAAATGTGAGCGATCTCGTCCAACATCTCAGGCGTTACCTGAGTACGAGGCTTGGAGGTATAAATCAGATAGAATGGCATTTTCTTAAAATGATCTGAAAGTTAAAGTATCAAAAATTTTCCAAAAAAGTGTGGAATGTTCGTAGCTTGAGATGTTTCAATGTCTTCGGAACAGGGCAATTCAAATCTTTTTAAGAATTTTATGGAATAGGTCTTTGTTCCGCATCTCAATGGAAAACTAAATACGATGAGAACATTAAGTATACTATTTGTGCTGCTGAGCTTGAGTTTGGCGGGACAGTCGAACGACTCAAAACCAAGATCTATAGAGGTAAAAGGGAGTAGTAAAATGGAGATCACCCCAGATGAAATCTTTGTATCCATCACACTGAGAGAATACAAGAAAAGTGGAGGAAAGGTAAGCTTGGATGTACTTGAAGCGGAGCTTGTCAAAGCGGTAAACAAGTTGAAGATTCCGGCAGATAACCTTCGTGTGCAAAATGTGTACGGCTACAACTGGAATTGGAGGAAGAAGCGAACCGACGATTTCTTGGGAAGTAAGCATTTCTTGCTGGAAGTGAACGACCTTAAAAAAATGAATGACCTCACAGAAATGCTGGATCCGGAGGGGCTCAGCAATCTGAATGTACAGTCTTTTTCCCACAGCAATATTGAGGAATATAGAAAGCAGGTAAAGATTGGAGCCATGAAAGCAGCGAAGGATAAAGCTGAATATCTCCTGGAAAGTGTGAACGAAAAGTTGGGGGGTCTCCTTGAGGTTCAAGAGATCGACTACGGCTACCAACAACCCGCAATGATGCGATCCAATGTGGCCCTGGAATCCGCAGACATTAGCGGGTACCAGTCGGATGTTGAGTTCAGGAAAATAAAATTGAGAGCAGAGATGCGTGTTGTTTATGAAATAACATCCCAATAATTGCCATTTGGCTTGGATTAGGATTCATCCTCATCTCCTTCGTGCTTTTCTTCTTAAGATGAATTTTCTATGAAAAATTAAGAGGTGGCCGGAGAAGTTTTTGGTTCCTCGGGAGTCTCTTCCTTCTTAAAATAGCGTTTTTGGAAAATGATAATGATGCAGATGGCGATAAATATAGAAGCATCAGCGATGTTGAAGACAGGCCAAAGTGCCATGTAATCTCCACCTAAGATCGGCAACCAGTCGGGTAGGTAACCTTCCCAGATATCAATGTAAAACATGTCTACCACCTGACCATGAAACCATGGCGTGGGGGAGTCAAATGGGGCGTTATCCAGTAGTACACCGTAAAATATCGAATCAATCAGGTTACCAATTGCCCCGCCAAGGATCAACGCAATGCAGATGAGGAATCCTCGGTTTGCGTCACTTTTCACCAAAGAGTAGAGGTAGTATCCGATCGCGAACATGGCACCGATTCGAAACAAGGTTAGCAGCAATTTTCCGTAGGTGAAATCCAACTTCAAACCGAAAGCCATCCCTGGATTTGTGAGATAATGCAGTTTGAACAGATCACCAAGGATCAAGATCTGACCTTGTGTGCCCATTTGCATGTTGTTGTGTACGACCAGTTTCACCACTTGATCTAGAATGATCACGGCTAAACTGATTAAGAAATATTTAAGTGCTGGATTCTTCATTTAATTAGCAATCTCTATTTGTACATCTATCTCAATGCCATCAATATCAAATTTCTCAGGACTTGCTGGTGTGTCTGATGTTAACGATACAGCAAGCGTTTCCGTCTTGATGTAGTCACCGAAATCTGCCAGTGCTTTGTTCATGGTTTCATCTGGGGTTCGGTAAATAACTGCAATCTTATCCTGGACCTCAAAGCCTTTATCTTTTCTCAGGTTTTGAATTCGATTGACCATGTCTCTGCTCAATCCTTCCTTTTTGAGGTTATCGGTGATATTGATGTCCAAAGCGACCGTCAAACCATTTTCAGAAGCAACCAACCAACCGGGAATATCTTCCGAAGAGATCTCTACATCTTCCAACGTGAGTACGATTGTTTCCTGATCCACCGTAATCGGTAATTGGCCATCGCGTTCAATGGCATTGATTTCGTCATTGGCAAAACCATTGATAATGCCCGTGATCGCCTTCATTTTTGGCCCGTACGATTGACCTAGCTTTCGAAAGTTGGGCTTGATCTTCTTCACCAAGATCCCGGAGGCATCGTCTACATATTCGATTTCCTTAACGTTGATCTCGGTCAAAATAAGTTCTTCAACCGCTTCTATTTGCGTCCTGGCTTCAGGCTTTAAAATAGGAATCAGAATTTTCTGAAGTGGTTGTCTCACTTTAACCTTTTCTTTCTTGCGCAGGGAGTGAACGAGCGAAGAAATACGCTGCGCATAGTGCATACTGGCGGACAATTCTTCTTCCATGGTTGAGCTACTCGGTTCGGGAAACGAAGAAAGGTGGACAGATGCCATTTCCTGAGATCGCGAGATTCCCAGGGATAGGTTTTTGAAAAGCCAATCCGCATAAAATGGGGCAATAGGGCTCATCAGCTGTGCCGTCACCTTCAGACATTCGTAAAGCGTCTCATAGGCAGCCTTTTTATCTGCGTTAAGTTCGGTTCTCCAAAAACGTTTACGAGACAATCGAACATACCAGTTGGATAACTGATCGTTTACAAAGTCTTGGATAGCTCTTGCGGCTTTGGTCGGCTCGTAATCCTCGTAGAAGCTAGAAACATCTGTGATGAGAGCTTGAAGCTCGGAGACAATCCATCGATCAAATCGTGGCCGATCTTTAATTGGCGTGGCCTTCTCCTCGTCCATTTGAAAACCGTCCAGGTTCGCATAAAGCGCAAAGAAGGAATAGGTATTGGTAAGGGTTCCAAAGAATTTACGCTGTACTTCGGCAACGCCTTCTAAATCGAACTTTAAGTTGTCCCATGGATTGGCATTGGCAATCATGTACCAGCGTGTAGGATCAGCGCCATATTGATTAAGTGTATCAAACGGATTGATGGCATTTCCCAGGCGCTTGGACATTTTGTTGCCGTTCTTATCCAATACAAGTCCATTCGCGATCACATTTTTGTAGGCTACGGAGTCATTGAGCAATACCGCAATTGCGTGAAGGGTAAAGAACCAACCCCTGGTCTGATCTACTCCCTCCGCAATGAAATCCGCGGGGTAATTAGCATCATAGATGTCCTTATTTTCGAACGGGTAGTGCCACTGCGCATAGGGCATGGCCCCTGAGTCAAACCAAACATCGATCAGATCTGGCTCCCGAAACATCTTTTTGCCACTTTCACTTACCAAAATGACATCGTCTACGTATGGTCGATGCAGGTCAAAATCCTTTGGAAGATCTGCCGACATAAATCCAGCATTTGCGGCTTTATGCACTTCTCCTTCCAATTCCTCAATACTGCCGATGCACTTCATCTCGGTGCGATCCTCCGTGACCCATATCGGCAGAGGGGTGCCCCAAAATCGTGAACGGCTTAAGTTCCAATCCACTAGGTTTTCCAGCCAATTACCAAATCGGCCTGTTCCCGTACTTGCTGGTTTCCAATTGATCGTTTTGTTTAATTCGACCAATCGATCTTTTAATGCAGTCGTCTGAATGAACCATGAGTCGAGCGGATAGTAAAGCACCGGCTTATCAGTTCTCCAACAGTGTGGGTAGGAGTGTTCGTACTTTTCAACCTTAAAGGCCTTGTTTTCCTCTTTTAGCAGAATCGCGATGAGCACATCTGTGGGCTTAAAGTCAGGGGCAGCTCGTTCTTCTTCAGAATAGTATTCCGCCTTTACGTACTTGCCAGCAAAATCCGAAACTTCCTGTACAAATCGTCCTTTCTTGTCTACCAATGGAACTTCTTGGTCTTTCTCATCTCGCACCATCACAGACGGAACCCCGGCTTGTTGTGTGACTCTAAAATCGTCCGCCCCAAATACAGAGGCAGTATGGACCACGCCAGTACCATCTTCGGTAGATACGAAATCACCTGGGATAACCCGGAAAGCATTTTGTTCAAGGTCGTCATTTGTTACATACGGCATCAGTTGCTCGTACCGAATCTCAAGCATGTCTTTTCCTGAGAACTCCTCGATCACCTTAAACGGAACAAGTTTATCTCCCTGCTTGTAATCATCCAAAGACAATCCCTCTGCTTTCTTGGAGAAGAAGTTGGCGACTAGATCTTTGGCCAATACCACAGAAACAGGTAAGTGCGTATACTGGTTGTAGGTTTTTACTTTTACATAGGTGATTTTTTCACCTACAGCCAATGCGCAGTTTGAAGGCAAGGTCCAGGGAGTAGTGGTCCATGCAAGGATTCTGACATCTTCGGTATCTTCTTCAAATAGGAAGCTGGATTGTTCGTTTTTCTTGACCTTGAACTGCGCTACGATGGAGGTGTCTTTGACATCTCGATACGTGCCTGGTTGATTCAATTCATGTGAGCTCAGACCTGTTCCTGCAGCAGGGGAATATGGCTGTACGGTGTAGCCCTTGTACAGCAGGCCTTTGTCAAATAGTCTTTTGAGAAGGTTCCAAACAGACTCAATGTACTCTTTCTCAAAGGTGACGTATGGATTGTCAAGATCGACCCAATAACCCATTTGCTGAGTGAGTTCATCCCATTGGCTCTTGTATTTCATTACCGCCTCACGGCACTTGGCGTTGTATTCTTCCACGGAAATTTTCGTTCCTATGTCATCCTTGGTGATGCCAAGCTCTTTTTCGACCTGCAACTCTACTGGCAGTCCGTGCGTGTCCCATCCCCCTTTTCTTTTAACCTGAAATCCTTTCAAAGTTTTGTAGCGGCAGAAAATATCTTTGACAGTTCTTGCCATCACGTGGTGAATCCCAGGTGTACCGTTAGCTGAGGGAGGGCCCTCGAAGAACGTGAAAGTAGGTTTGCCTTCTCGAGTAGAGACAGATTGATCAAAAACTTTTTCCTCTTCCCAAAATTTGAGGATGTCCTTGGCGATCGCTGCGTAGCTAACTTGTTTGAATTCAGGATATTTCACTGCCTTGAAAATTCGAGTTACTTCTTGATTTTTACTTTTTCTTCATCGTCAATTCCTTCTGCCAGCTCCGGTATGCTTTCTATCAAGGGTTGCCTATTGCTGCTTCGCTTCCCACTGTCAAACTGGAGTATAAGGGCAGGTAGCACAATGACATTAGTTACCATCGCAAAGAACAAGGTGATGGAGGTCAGTTTACCAAGGGCAATTGTTCCGCCAAATTCGGAAAGGACAAAGATGATGAACCCGCAAAAAAGGATGATGGATGTATAGATCATACTTGAACCAGTCTCGCGGATACTCTTACTGATTGCTTTGGAGACGTTGAACTTCTTAGCGTATAGTTCTTGTCGATACTTCGCCAGAAAGTGGATGGAGTCATCTACAGATATTCCAAACACAATGCTAAAAATTAGGGCAGTGCTTGGTTTAAGTGGAATACCAAAATACCCCATGATTCCCGCGGTAATCAAGAGCGGAATGATGTTAGGGATAATAGAAATGACGATCATTTTAAAATTTCTAAATAGCATTCCCATGATTAAGGCGATAATGAAAAACGCAATCATCATCGAGGTCAATAAATTCTCTATCAAAAATTTGTTTCCCTTGATGAACATCAATGTGGTACCTGTGACGTTTACGTCCATCTTTGAGTCGGCGAAAATCGAATCAATCTGTGGGCTAATGACATCATTTACCAGTGAATCCAGCTTGCTCGAGCCGATATCTGCCATTTTTAGGGAGACTCTTACGAGCTGGCCGGTGGAATCAATAAAAGACTGCGATAGTTCTTCTGTTTCGCCTTCGCTCAAGTAACGCATGATGAACCCAAGATCCCGATTGGACGGTAGGGAATAGAATGCCTCACTTTGATTGTAGAATGCCTGTCGGGCGGCTTTGGCAAAGCTTACCACGGAAACCGGTTGTGAAATGCCATCAATGGAGCTAATGAAGGTTTCGAACTCATTGATTTTGCGAAGATTTCGGAGGTTTTGAACGCCCTTTTTATCACCCGTATCCACAATGATTTCTAACGGCATCACCCCACTGAAATTCTGTTCAAAGAACGCTAGGTCATTTTTTAATGGACTGTTTTCAGGGATGTCGTCGACCATGTACGACACTGCCCGAATTTTGGTTAATCCGTAAGCTGATACGGCAATCACCGCAATGGTCAGGATAAAGATGATCGGACGTACAGAGTGCACTAGAATATCAATCTTCTTGATGACCCAATCCAACATTTTGAACTTAAGATGCTTCAGGTGCTTTTGAGAAGGCGGTTTATAGAGAGAGAAAACACCTGGTATCAGAATAATACTGACGATGAAGGTCGCCATGATGTTGATGCCGGCAACAATACCAAACTCTACCAGAACGTTAATTTGGGTCGTTACCAACACAAAAAATCCAACGGCTGTGGTCAGATTCGTGATGAAGGTTACGACCCCAATTTTGCGTATGATCCTACTCAAGGCCTTCATCTGATCCCCATGTTCACTGAACTCATGGTGGTATCGATTCAACATGTAAACACTGTTGGGGATACCTATGACCACAATGATGGGTGGGATCAACCCAGTAAGCAGCGTGATTTTGAATTTAAGTAACGCGAGGGTGCCGAGTACCCAAACAACCACCACACCGATGATAATCAAAGGAAAGAAAACGGCCTTGAAAGAGCGGAAAAACAGAAAGAGAATAATGCCAGTCACCACGAGCGACAAGACAAGAAACATGTTGAGCTCGTCTTTGACTTTACTTGTAGTAATGGATCTTGAATAAGGCAGACCGGCAAAATGCATATCGATCCCTGTTTCTTCTTCAAAAATTTCTCCTTGTGCTATGATATAGTCTACAAGCTGATCTCTGTTTTTTGAATTAAGAATTTCTCGTTGGATTGTCACTAGGACAAGCGTTGCCCCATTTTCCGCGTTGATGAGTTGTCCACTGTAAAACTTCAGACTGGCAGCCCCTGCGAGTAGGCTGTCTAGTGTTGCTTGGTCCTGCGGAATGGTATCGAACACAGGCTTCAGTTCAAATGCTCGCTTTTCGTTGTTCTTTTCTAGTTTTTGAAGGTTGGGCAGCCCCAGCACATTCTTGATCCCTTCCCTGCTTTGTAGATCTGCAACAAGTGCACTGAACTTCTGAAAGTTGGCCAATTCATAAATACTGCTGTCTTGGACGCCAAGTGCCAGGATGTTTCCATCTTCTCCGAAGGTCTCCCGAAACTGCTTGAAATAGACCATGTCGGGATCGTTTTCCGGGACAATATTGGCTAAATCAAATGACCATTTGATATTTTTCGATTGATAACCCATGAAGATGGTAATCGCTGCAAGGATGACCATCAAGGTTACACGAAATCGAAGGATGAAATGTGCTAGTCTAGACCACATAATAAATGAGGCGCAAAGGTAATTAGATCAAGCTTAGAGGCAAGATTTTCAGTAGCTTAGATCAAGTTAGTTTTAGAATAGAAAAACACTAATTTTAAGTAATGCCAGCAATACGAATTAAGTCGGTACAATGTACCACCCCCGATGAGATTGACAAGGACGAATTGTATCTCAAAATGAACGGTCAAAAAATTTGGCCAGAAGGAGACCGCTATCACCGTGTAGATACAGGAGATAAAGTGGAAGTTAACCTTGATTTTCAAGTCGAGGAGGGATGGAATGAAATTGAAGTTTGGGACTACGATTTCATAAGCAGAAACGACTTACTCGGCGTCTTCAAATTCAATGTTGATAACACACCGGGCTCCTATTCCACTAGTATGACACTTTTGGAACGGGGAAGTACAGCAAGCTATTACCTGTTCTGGGAGCTACTATAAACCTTATCCTGCTACAATGATTGTATATCGCATTCTTGCAATCATGACGGTCCATCTTTTACTGTTTGCACAGGAGACAAAAGCACAATCCCAGCCATTGGGACTTGACTTGGATTCAAGTTACAGAGTACTACTCACCGATCAATACCAGCGCAACAGTCTACCGTTTGAACAGGGAACGATTTATCGAGCAGAAGGAATCCAAACCTCAAAAAATCACCAATTCTACAAAACAAGTGCCTGGACTGAAGGATGCCTGACTTTTGAGCAAAGGCGTTTTTGTGGGTTAAAACTTCTTTACAATACGCTGGAAGAAGTCCTAGTGGTTCAGAATCTTAAAATGAATGTAGCGGGAGTGAAATCTATGCTTGTTAACCAGTCGAAGGTGCAAGACTTCTCAATCCACGATGAAACATTTATCCATCATCTACTGCTTCAAGATCCTCCGATGAAACAAGGATTCTATCGTGTAGTCTATAAAGGGGAAGACCTGGGATTTTATGGAAAATATCGCAAGAGAAAAGAGATTTACAAAAATACCGTTAGCTACCCTTCAACTGATCGGTTTTACTTGTACTATCAAGATGCGTTCATTCCGTTTGCTGGCAAGCGCAGCATCTATTCCATCGTGCCTACAAAGAAGCAGGAAGTCAAGAAGCTAATTTCTGAATATTCCCCCAAACTCAGTAGAAAGAGAACTGAAGGGATAGGTGCGTTATTAAGTGAAGTAGAAAAGTTACTTGAATGAGGCAACGGGGGGGTATTTTAGTGTTGATCATTTTTGCTTTTCGTTTCGGTCACTGTCAGAGCGAAGAAAAGGGTCCATTTCTTCAGTTTTTACATCAAGTCGAGGTGTCCTCTTCTTGGAGATTCTACTACTTACCAGAATGGTTCAGTGGCCTTAAAGTGGCTCAAGAAATTGACCCTAAAGACTTCTCAATTCCCATTCTAGATTCACTAATCAGCGACACCGAGCTTAACTACTATGTTGACGATCGTAAAATTTTCTTCTTGAATAACAACGTAATCATCACTGAACTGGCAATTCTGGATTCCCAACCACGGTTGCCCGAAGATGAAGATGCAACCGCCTTGCAGATCAATCAACTTCTTTCACTTGAAAGTGGGAATAGTGTAATATCCGTGGGTAAGATTCGGTCCTATTCCGAGCAACAAACTACTAAGGTAGAGGGACAGATCCGCCTGTCAGGTAGTGGGGAGCCTGCTGCGGATGTTTATGTTTATGGAGCATCGTCTTCAGCCATTTCCAATAACCAAGGGTATTTCTCCATTGAACTTCCCAGTGGCAAAAATGAACTCTTCTTTCAATCCGTAAATGTCATCGACACAAAAAGAACACTGATGGTCTATTCCGACGGTGAGTTTCAGGTTGTACTGGAACCAGATATCCAGTTGTTAAGAGAAGTGGAGGTAAATGCAGAAAGAGAACGCAATATCCAGAGCACACAGGTTGGATTTGTGAATATCAAATCAAAGGACGTAAAAATTGTTCCCGCATTGCTAGGAGAGCGTGATTTGATCAAAGTTGCAACGTTAAGTGCTGGCATTCAAAACGTTGGTGAGGGTGCAGCGGGTGTGAATGTTAGGGGAGGCAAAGCAGATCAGAACCTCTTTCTCTTGGATGGGGCTTCCATCTACAATACCAATCATTTTTTTGGATTCTTCAATATTCTGAACTCAGATGTGATTGATAACATGAATCTCTACAAGAATGGTGTTCCGGTTCATTTGGGTGGAAGGCTTTCTTCCGTTTTTGATATTACCAGTCAAACTCCAAATCTAGAGAAGTTTGGTGTTGAGGGCGGCATCGGTCCAGTCACTTCTAAGATAAAAGCAGATATTCCATACCAAAAGGAAAAGGGTGGATTGTTATTAGGAGGCCGAACTACTTTTTCAGATTTTATTTTAGATCAGGTGGATAACTCCAGTATTTCCAATAACGATGTCTCCTTTTATGATTTCATTGCCAAAGCACATCAACAAATTGATAGTTTAAATGAGGTTTCAGTTACGTTTTACAAAAGTCGTGACAATTTCAAGTTGGCCTCTGACACCTTACTCTCGTTTTCTGACTTTTCGTATTCGAACAGTGTGCTGGCTTTCAACTGGAAGCGTAGGTTCAAAAACGGACTTATTGGCTCGTTTCATGGTAGTCGCAGCAATTATACCTATGGAACCCAATATGACCTGATTGAGAGCCAGGCATTCGGTTTAGATTATTTCATCAGGGACTACAAATTGTCTTCATTGTTTGATTACTATGTGAATGAAAAAACTAGCTACTTCTTTGGGCTCGACTGGATTTTTCATCAGGCAAATCCAGGGGATCGAAACCCCATTGGAAGTGAGTCATTGGTCAGTGCTAGGCAACTTGAAGATGAAAAAGGAATGGAATTTAATGCATTTTTTTCCACAAAGTACCAGTTCAATGAGCGTTGGTTACTGGATGCAGGGATAAGGTACAATGTCTACAATGTGCTAGGGCCAGGGACTTCGAATGAATACGGGTCTGAGTTCAAAAGTGCTTCCACTTTCACAGGGACTAAAGAGTATGGAAATGAAATCATCGAAACCTATCATGGGCCAGAATTTCGAGTGACGTCACGGTATCTTTTGTCAAACGGCAGTTCATTCAAAGCTGCATACAATCGATCTCGTCAAAACCAGCATTTACTGATAAACGCAGCCTCCATTGCTCCGACAGACGTATGGCGGCTTTCTAGTGCACATATCCAACCCCAAATTGCAGATCAATTCGCTATTGGCTATTTCAAGAATATTGACGGAGCAAGATTTATCGAACTTTCCGTCGAGGCTTACTATAAATCAATTCGAAACTTGTTGGATTTTCGAACTGGCGCTGAACTTCAGTTTAATAGCGCAGTCGAGAGAGATATTTTGCAAGGCAATGGCAGATCGTACGGTGTCGAACTATCCCTCAAAAAACCAGATGGCTGGCTAAATGGATGGATTAACTACACGTACTCACGCTCATTCATCAGACTGGATAGCGAGTTCGCTTTGAATCGAGTAAACGGGGGCGATTTTTTTCCCACTGGATACGACAAGCCACACTATTTAAACGCGGTAATCAATTATAAATTCACCAGCAGAATAACCACGACAGCTAACTTGGTCTATGCTTCGGGGATACCGGTAACGTATCCTGCTGGTAAGTGGGATTTCAAAGGCACAGAAAACATTCTCTATTCGGATAGGAATGAGTTTAGGATACCTGACTACTTCAGAGTTGATCTCGGATTCAATGTTGATGCAACCCATAAAATAAAGAAATGGACCCACTCTTCGTGGACCTTCTCACTTTACAATGTTCTTGGAAGAGATAACGTCTACTCGTTTTTCTTTCAAGTGGAAGAAGGAGAGGTTAAAGGATATAAGCTAACCGTTTTTGAAGACCCTATTCCAACGATAACGTACAATTTCAAATTTTGAGAAGGTTCCTACAGTATACTGGTCTTTTCGCTTTGATTGCATGCACATCCCCAATTACGGTGGAAGTGCTTGACGCTAGACAACTTTTAGTCGTTGATGCCTCAATCACGAGTGAATTGAAGCAACACATCGTTACGCTCTCACGCTCTTCGACCTTGGAAAA
>CAZQJU010000026.1:0-8026 GCA_964593185.1 uncultured Roseivirgaceae bacterium | reverse complement strand
GAGGATGGCGGGCTTGACGAAGGAATTCAGTTCTTTGTCGATTCGAGTAGCCCTACCACAGCGGAGATTTTCAATGTAAGAATCGAGTATGAAGAAGACTACCAGGTGACCGTACCGTATTCATCTCCTTATGTTTATGCACGAGGATCAGGAATTCTAAAACGTGATACTTTGATCCAGACTTGTTACAACAACCGTGCTTCGACGGAACTTTTGATAGGAACCACAAGCGGACAAGGTGAAAATAGACTATTGGATCTGCCAATCAGGCTTGTGGCTCCATCTGAACCTCAACTTCTAAGCAGATATGCGCTTTCGGTCAGACTATTCAGTATTACTCCAGAAGCTTATACATACTACCAAGACTTAAAGCAAAACAATGAATCAGGTGGAGGTTTTTTCGATATTCAAAAGGGGTCAATTTTTGGAAACATTTTTAATGTAGCTGATGCAGGTGAGCCGGTGCTGGGTTACTTCGAAGTAGCTAATGTGGCTTTTGCAAGATCATTTTTTGACGCCAGTCAATGGCGTGAAGATGGCTTTATTCTGGACCCTTTCTTCAACGTTTGCGAATATAGCAGTGTAGCGGATTCTGTTTTTACAGAAGATGTGCAAAATGATCTGATCATGGTAGGGACCCGAAATATTCATGCAATATCAATGGACTCCATTCACACAATCTTGGTTCCAATCCAGTGCAGCGATTGCCGTCAGTATGGAAGTCTGGAGAAACCGGAATTTTGGGACTGATGAAAATATTTATGCTCGTATTTTCATTAATGTGTTGGCATATTGGACAATGTCAGAACCAACCTGTCGAAGATATTTTTTGCCATGTGAGTTCCACCAACCTTATTGTGGGAGAAAGGCTCTATTTTTCAGCACATACCTTTCCACAATATGAAAGCCCAAGTAACCTTCTCTACGCCGAGCTGGTGGATAGCGAAGGAAACGGTCGCCAAAAGGTCAAAATTCAGCTGATTCAAGGGAGGGGGCATGGCTATTTTACAATTCCTACTGAGTTAGCATCGGGAATCTATCGCTTGGTAGCCTATACCCGATGGATGATGAATTTTGACACATGGTTTTCTCAACCCATTGTGGTGCTAAATCCATACCGACCAGTTGTTAGCGATTTCCCACTTGTATCCGATAGCTTAATCGCAGTAGATGACATTGTGTCCCCCGCGAATCTCAAGCGGATCAAGACGATGGAAGAGGTTTCAATACAGCTTGATGTCAAGCCGGGGTCCTACTCGCTTTCAGTCAGTAAGCTACACGACGGATTCTTTTCGAACATCCCAGGAAAAGGGACGTCGTATAGTATTCCAAGTCCACAGGTGCGGTTGGTTCCGGAATACCAATTTGGTGTGATTCAAGGAAGGGTTCGTGAGGTAACAAGACCAACCAAAGTCATGGCTAGTTTTCCAGGTCACGAAATGGAGGTTGGCATTGCTACCACGGACTCAGCTGGTCACTTTGCTCTTTTTTATGATCATGAGAACATTGTAGGGGATGGGTTCTTGCGTTTCGAAACAGGAACAGAATACTCCATTGAACTTGAAAAGGAGTTTTATCCAAAGTACCCTTCCTTAGGTATAGAAACCAATAAGGCTGACACCTCTCTTTTGAATGAGATCAAGGAACGCAGTATTCAAAATCAATTAATGAGGGCGTACCGAACGCTGGCTGAAAAAGATGGAGATGTAAATTCACGTTACCTGCCCATTGAGCAGGCCAAAACATATCGATTGGATGATTTCAAAAGGTTTGAAAGCATGAGAGAAACGTTCATCGAGTTGATTTTTGAGGTGGCAGTAAGTAAAAATGAGTCTGACTTTCAACTTCGAATGAGATCAAGACCGGTAGCCGGTGTTGAAAAGGATGAGATTGCTACGTTGTGTTTATTAGATGGTATTGTGGTTGATTCCAGGCAAATTTTTGCTATTTCTCCATATCAAATAGAAAAAATTGAAGTGTTCAGTGAGCTTTATTTTCTTGGTTCCAGTGGTTTTGATGGAGTCATCTCTGTTCATACCAGGAATGGAGATCTTGCAGGCCTAAATATTGGGGACCGGAAGCTAGGAATTCGTCCGATCTTGCGACCTGATCAAAATCAAATTCGAATCGCGGCCGATCCAAATTCGAGAGCTCCTTTTTATCATGATTTGTTATACTGGGATCCGATAGTTAATCATACCGGGGGTGAGCTAAGTTTTGGGTTTAGTAGTTCTGAAACGACTGGGATTTACGAGATTAGGTTGAGCGGGACTGATGAAGAAGGCAATCATGTTAATCAGTCACAGTATCTATCAGTCTCAAACTAGACGGGAAGCCTAAATCCTTTAATGGTTTGATATAATCTAACAGCATGCGAGTCTGTTAACCCGCTCACAAAATCGTTGATCACTTGCAAGGCATGATAGACTGAATCATTGGCTTTTAGCTGCACGGCGTACTCATCAGGTAGCAGGCGCAATGTGGATTTGTGTTTCGGAAGTGGTGTGCAGAAGTAGCTGTAATACATGGAAGTAGCAAAAGACTCGATCAAAAAGTCAATTACCTCAAAACCTCCAGCCTCTTTTTCTAAGACAAGCTTGGATCGATAAATCTTATCGATCGAGAGTCTGATGATTTTTTCTAGCGAAGGAGAGGAAGGAATCAGCCCTGTCAGGGCGGCATCAAATGACCCATCCAGCATTTTTTCTTCCTGTTGCTCAAAGACAGCAGTACACTCTTGGATTAGTCTGCTAATAGCCATTGCCCTGAGAATTCCTAGCCGCTCATTAAGTGTAGGAATTTTTTCAAGCTTTTCTGGAGCGTATTGATCCCCTACAATTGAAGCAAGCAATGCCCTGGTCTCTTCGAACGAAACGAGTCCAAGACGACATCCGTCTTCCAGATCAATGATATGGTAGCAAATATCATCCGCTGCTTCAACCAAAAAGGCCAATGGATGCCTGCACCAGACTCCATTCTGAAACTTGACCAGGCCCATTTCATTTGCTAACTCTTGGAACAAGACTTCATTGCATTGATAATACCCAAACTTCTTTTGGCTTTTTCGGTGTGCTTCTTTTTTATGCGACGACGAAAGGGGGTACTTGGTAAAGGCACCAAGCGTTGCAAAGGTGAGTTTTAGTCCGCCGTTGGTATTGTTTAGGATTCTAAAGCCTTGGGCATTGCCCTCAAACGTGGTAAGGTCTTGCCACTGTGCTTTAGTCACGAACTGTTCGAAAAACCTGCCTTTTTCATTGGTGAGGTAGAAGGATGAAATACTGTCTTCACCAGAATGACCAAATGGCGGATTTCCTAAATCATGCGCAAGACAGGCGGCTCCGACAATGGCGCCAAAATCATGTACGGAAAAACCCGCTTTAGCCAATTCCGGATACTTATTTAAAACAAACAATCCAGCATTCTTGCCTAATGATCTGCCAACGCTAGAGACCTCCAGGCTGTGAGTCAGTCGGGTATGCACAAAGTCATCTTCTGGCAGCGGGAATACCTGTGTTTTGTCCTGCAGTTTCCTGAAGGGATGCGAGAAGATAATTCGATCATAGTCTTGTTCAAACCTGCTTCTTTGCTGATCGTGCTGTTGGTTTTGTCCTTCTCCTGGACGCTTATTTGAGAGTAATTTGTGCCAGTTCATTCGTGCTCATTTTTCTCCAACAAAACGGGGTCTTGTTTCAAGAGTCTGCAAAGTGTTTGGTACGTCAGCGGATGCTTACTTTTAAATTCCAGCGGTCTTTCGAAAAAATTTTCAACAGCCACAGCAAAAAATTCTTCGTTGTTTATGCCTCCATATTCCCGAAAGAAAGTCTCGTTCCCATTGTTTATTTCTTTCATCGTTCTTGATGCATGTTGTTCCCATTCTTTCAGTACCCATTCCTCCAAAAAGCTATGTTCAGCATTGATGATTCGATTTTCCAGTCGGAGTGCGTGGGCCATTTCATGTAGCCCCAGATTACGCCCATCTGCTGTTAGATACCCTTCAACAAAGTCTTTCCAGGAAAGTGCGATGGCCTTTAATTTGGGATTTACTTCTCCCTTATGATAGGCATTGTTGGTTTTATTGTAAAATGATTCTGGGAAGACAAAAATCTTATAAAAATAAGGAAAAGTAATGCCCTTAAACCCAAAGGTCAGTTGCGCCGCCGAGGCTGAAATCAACACTTTCATTTCATCCGTTATCGAGTCCATCTTTCTGGCAATGAATTCCTTGCTGGACATGAAGCGCGCCACTTTACGTACGAAAATCTTCTTGGAAGCGTCAGGTAGTTTTTGGTAGAACTTGAAGTTCTTATCAAGAAATGAAATGTGCCTTTCTGAAAAAAAATAGGGAGAAGCATATGATTTTGCTTCCATGAAGAAGTACACCACAAGATCTCGAAAGATGCCCAGTATCAGAAACGCAATGAATCCAAAAAGTAGGAAGACAAGAATCAAAGCGATTTTAGCAAGGTTTTCATATCCACTTTATCGTGCAAGGTCCGGATCAACTCGTCAACAGATACGCGTTCTTGTTGCATGGAGTCTCGTTCCCTAATGGTTACGGTATTGTCTTCAAGTGATTGATGATCAATCGTCACGCAATAGGGTGTCCCAATGGCATCTTGTCGTCGGTACCTTCGCCCGATGGCATCTTTTGCGTCGTATTGAAAGGAAAAATCGAATCGAAGCTCGTTCAATATTTCATTAGCCTTATCTGGCAGTCCATCTTTGTTTACTAAGGGCAAGATGGCGACTTTATTCGGAGCGAGTGCAGAAGGTATTTTTAATACGGTACGTTCGCTTCCGTCTTCCAGCTTCTCTTCAGTGTAAGACGCAGCCATGATAGCAAGAAACATTCGGTCAAGCCCGATGGATGTTTCCACCACGTAAGGCACATAACTTTCATTGGTTGCCTGATCAAAGAATTGAAGTTTTTTACCGGAATACTCCTCATGCGCCTTTAGGTCAAAGTCTGTCCGGGAGTGAATCCCCTCCAATTCTTTGAAACCCATTGGGAAATTGAATTCGATGTCTGCAGCCGCATTGGCATAGTGGGCCAGGTTGATGTGGTCATGAAATCGATAGTTTTCTTCGCCAAGACCCAATGCCTTGTGCCACTTGATGCGCTTTTCTTTCCAATGCTCATACCATTGCATTTCTTCACCCGGTTTGACGAAAAACTGCATTTCCATTTGCTCAAACTCGCGCATTCTGAAGATAAACTGACGTGCGATGATCTCATTTCGGAACGCCTTACCAATTTGTGCAATACCAAAAGGAGGTTTTTGACGAGAAGTCTTCTGTACATTCAGGTAATTCACAAAGATTCCCTGTGCAGTCTCGGGCCGTAAATAGATTTTCTCGGCACCCTCTGACAGGGACCCAAGCTCTGTTGAGAACATCAAATTGAATTGACGGACGTCGGTCCAATTTTTTGAGCCGGAAACCGGATCAGCAATTTCCAACTCTTCAATGAGGGATTTCACATCGGCTAAGTCACTCTTGCCAAGGGCGTTTCCTAGACGATCTTCAATGGATTTAATTTTTTCTTTGTATCCAGCAACTCTTGGATTTGTGGAGATGAATTGGTCATGATCAAACGCATCTCCAAAGCGCTTAGCAGCTTTGGTTACCTCTTTGGCAATTTTCCCTTCAATTTTTGCGATATACTCCTCGATCAAAACATCTGCGCGATAGCGCTTCTTAGAGTCTTTGTTATCAATTAAGGGGTCATTAAACGCATCTACGTGTCCAGAAGCTTTCCATGTGGTAGGATGCATGAAAATAGCGGCATCAATCCCGACAATGTTTTCATTGAGTCGTACCATGGCTTCCCACCAGTATTGCTTGATGTTATTCTTTAGTTCTGATCCATTTGGACCATAATCATAGGTAGCCCCCAACCCATCGTAGATGTCGCTGGATGGGTAGATAAAGCCGTACTCTTTGCAGTGAGAAACGATGTTCTTCAAAGATCCTCCGTCTGGTGTGTTGCTCATAGCCGGCAAAGATATATTTACCTTGCCTGATTTTGCTAGCGATCAAACTTCAATTGCATCTCATCTAGACTCTTGAAAGAGCCAACTGCGGTAATGGTGTCACGAATACGTAATCGGGTGTAGCCATGGGTAATGATCGTCTGACCTCCTCTTACGACAGAAAGGATAATCACATCTGCTGGTAATCTAAGATCTCGAAGGGTAATACCATGAAGATCAGGATTAAGCAGCTCGATGTCTCGTGTATCTTGATCTTTCTCCATGCCAAGCAACAATGATGCAGCCTGTGGCGATCTGACGAAGTGATCCAACAAGCTTACGATGGCGGTGGATGGGTCTACAATCAGTGCGCCAATGTCGTGGAATTTCTTCGAATTATATCTGTGATTCAAGCGCACAATAACGTCTTTGGTGCCAATCCTTTGGTAGATCATCTCGGCAAGCTCCAAATTCTCTTCATCCGAGAGCATTAAAACGAATGCTTCGGACTTGTCCGCATGCATATCGATAAACTCGTCATAAGAAAAATCCTTGAGGTATTTGATCGGGATGTTCTCCGGTTCTTCTATGGTGCCTTCTTCCTTCTTTGTACCGATTTGAACCTCCCACCCATGCTCCAGAAGTTGATTGGCCAAGGCCACAGACTGACTTTCGAAACCGACAATGATGGCATCACGAATGCCGTCAAATTCCGGAACCGGAGCGCGTGTTCGATCCTCTCCAACTTGATAGATGGCCCATTTAAACAGTGGCGGACCTAAAAACTGATTGATAACGATCAGGGCAATAATGACTGTAGCAAACTGCTCACCCCATCCCGGGAATTCATTGGCCACTACGGTGGCAAGCCCTAGCGCAACTCCAGCCTGGGTAATATAAGGCATCCATCCGAGGTGGTTGAATTTCATTGGATCCTTAGCAAGGAGACCGCCGGTGTAGGCTCCAATGATCATCGTAAGGAGCCGAATAAAGAACAGGATAAGGGCAACACCCAAGACCTGTCCAATAACATTGAGCGAGAATGAAGCGCCCGTCAAGGTGAAAAAGGCCACGTAAATCGGCAAACTCACATCTTCCAGAATCTTGAGGAATTCTGGTCGGGCCTTACTGTAGTTGGTCACATTGAAGCTCGCCAAAATGCACATCAAAAGAGGTTCTAAAAAAATCTCGTGATGCAATAGTTCTTCGGTATAAATGCCCGTCCAGGTCGAAAGCAAGTAAGCAGAATAGCCAACCAATAAGACTAAAAATGCTTTTACATACCTGCGAATTCTCCATCTTAACACCGTTTTCAACAAGAAGCCAAAAACGAAGAATCCCAATCCAAAAGACAGACTAAGCTCAACCCAAAGGATCAGGATCTCAATGTAATTGAACTCTTCTCCGGAAATCAGTACTTGTGAAAGCGATAGGCAAATGGAAAACAAGACAATTACCAGGAAGTCTTTTACTACGGTGACCCCCATCACGGTTTGAACAAAAGGACCCTTTGCTCTCAACTCGTTGATCACCGCAATTGCGGATGCTGGCGATCTCGCTACAAAAACGGCTGCAGTGATCATGGCAATGGAAATCTGACCTGCATTGCTGATACCATCCATGTAAGGGATGTAGTCAGCCAGAAAATAGACCGCGACCGTACCCAGCACAAACGTGACGACCAATTGACCGAAGGTATTCCACTTGATGGAGTTCAACCTACTCCGGAGTTCTCTCAGATAAAGTTCCGCTCCTGCTGCAAAAGCAATAAAGGCCAATGCAACCTCATTGATAAAGTTGAGCTCACTTTTTGAAGCGACAGGGATGAGCCCAAGTATGTAGGGACCTGCGATGATGCCTGTGAAAATAAGGCCAGTAATCAATGGCAGTCTTATTTTTTGAAAGGCCTTTGCGATTTGATTTGCTGAAATGGCAATGACTAGAAACCCTAAGATGAGGATTAGTAGTTCGCTTTTTATCAATGTAGTTTCCAGCATAGTGTCTTTTGGCGTACCTTTTGCTCTGATGACCTTATAATCAGGAAACCAGCCACG
>CAZQJU010000025.1:0-39168 GCA_964593185.1 uncultured Roseivirgaceae bacterium | reverse complement strand
TGTTGAGTTAGGCCCTCCGGTGGAGATCGGAGGGTTTCTTTTTTTGTATTCTGTTAAAAAGTCTGGTTTGCCAGGTATTCGTAGTCAGCGATTATGGTGTACAGAAATTTCACATCAGGAAGATCAGATTCAATCTTGAGCTTTTCTTTTAGCTTTTGAGCCAACAGGGTAACGCCTTCCGCATTGTACCCTTCCTTCCGCATTTTCAGTGCTTTTTTGATAAGCTCGATCTGTTCATCGTTTAAGGTCTTTACCGCGGGAAATAAGACTTGATGGTCGTCCTTGGCAATGCTTTTGAAAGCCTGTGCTGCACCCACATTTCGAATTTTTATGACGGTGGTAGAGGCTGCCAAATCACCTATCCGCTGGCCGTTTCTTGTTGCAATGATGGAAATTACGGCAGGGGCAAACATGATTGGATAGAGCCACAAATCCACTAGACGGAAAAGCCACCGCAACAGGTAGCCTCCCAGGGTAGGAGTTGAGCCATCCAGTTTTACCACCTTTATATTCATAGCCCTTTTGCCCGGTGATTGCCCATTGTAGAAATATTCAAAAGCGAGGCTAAAAAACATGAGTGGTATGTAGATCATTGCAATAATCCACTCTTCAAGATTCACTTCGGCGATGATCCTAGAGATGATTAGGACAACCACGATCATGATGATGAAGTCGATGACAAAGGCCACCACACGGTCCCCAAGGCTTCCGAGTTCCAGATCAATTTCAATGTTCTGATTTGTGACAAATTTTGGCATCGTGTTGAAATGAATGCAATTATCTTAAATCTTTACCTGTGATCCATATAATTCGTGATATTTGAGATCAAATGAAGCAAGCTGTATTTGTCAAACTAAATCAGGAAAAGTGGACGAGCTACGAAAAGCAACTCAATACCACAAAGACCTCTGCAGATGAGCTTTCGAAGATGTACGTGCATTTGACTGAGGACCTGGCTTTTGCCAAAGCGAAATATCCCAAAACTTCACTGACAGCTTATTTAAACAAACTAAGCTTACAAATTCATAACCTGATCTACCGAAACAAACCTGAGAGCAAAGGACGTTTTGTCCATTTTTGGAAGTTTGAGGTCCCGTACGAAATGGCGATGGCAGCCAAGCCAATGCTGTATTCATTTATCATCATGGGAGTGGGAGTACTGCTTGGGATCATTAGTACGGCCAATGATGAGACGTTTGCCCGTCTTATTCTTGGGGATGGCTACGTAGACATGACGTTGGAAAATATTAAAAATGGAGATCCCATGGGTGTCTATGGAAGCATGGATCGATGGTATATGTTTTTTGCCATTACGTCCAACAATATCAGGGTCTCTTTCATTGCCTTCATTTTTGGATTTTTAAGCTCTGCAGGTACCGGAATGATCTTATTTAGGAATGGAATCATGCTCGGAGTTTTCCATTATTTCTTCGTTCAGCAAGGACTTTTTGATGAGACCTTGCTTTCCGTTTGGGTACATGGAACGGTTGAAATATCGGCCATCGTTATTGCTGGAGGGGCTGGGATAAAGATGGGAAATGGGTTGCTGTTTCCTGGTTCTTACCCGCGTGCTTATTCTTTCAAAAAAGCGGCGCGAAGCGGACTTAAGATTGTCATGGGCTTGTTTCCGTTCTTCATTCTAGCTGGATTTATTGAATCATTCATCACCCGATATACCCATTGGCCGCTTGTGGTGAAGCTTGCAATTATCGGAGCTTCCCTTGCCTTGATCGTTTATTATTTTATTGTTTTACCCTACAAAACCTACCGGAATGTCGCAAACAACAATTGAATTCTACAAGCTTCGAGACTTTGGGGCTAAGATGAATGCCACCATTGAATTTCTTCGAGAAAACATAGGTCGTCTTTTCTTAAACCTTCTGTTTATCGCAGGTCCGGTTGCCTTATTGATGAGTCTGCTCATGACAAACCTATTTTCTTCCATGACGGATGCTATAGGGTTACAGGAGGACGCCCAGGTTTTTAGTTTTCTTGCTCTTTTAGGCGGAAATTATTTTTTAATCCTATTGGTTAGTTGGTTGGCAGGGTCAATGGTAATCACGGTGTCATTCACCTACATTCGATTGTACAACGAAGGTATAGCCAAAGAAACAGCGGTTGGTGACGTGCTAAGGCTATCGTTGAAAAAGTATGGTGGGATCTTATTGCTTGGGGTGCTGGTGGCGATTATCGTTTTCTTCAGCTTCTTTTTCTTTATACTACCGGGGATTTTTATGCTGTTCGTTCTGCCACTATGCTTTGCAACGTACATGTTTGAAGATATTTCTGCTGCCAATGCTTTGGGTAGAACCTTTACGCTGTTAAAAGGGAAATGGTGGAGCACTTTTGGGATCGGAATTGTTGGGTACATCCTGGCCTACGTTATTCAGCTTGTTTTCTCCCTTCCCACGATGATCATCTATTTCGCCAACATTTTCACCCTTATGGAAGAAACGGTGAACAACCCTGAGGATCCTACAGCCATTTTTAATCTTTTTTCCAATGGGTACATGACCGCAGCTTTTGCAATTTCCATGCTGGGTGGCTACCTGTCCTACAGTATTCCACTTATCGGATACGGCTACCAATATGCCAACCTGGTGGAGCGATCGGAGGGACGAGGTCTAATGAATGAAATAGCGGATTTTGATAAGGAATAGCGCCCGATTTTTACTGGTTTTTCTTCTTCTGCTACTGCACGTATTTACAAGCGGGCAGCAAGAGGTGCGAACGTTTGATCGTACACAGATGGAGTCCTATGCAGCGCAGAAGGATTTTGATTACATGAACTATACCATTAAACCTCCCTCTGTTTGGGAGCGACTGTCTTGGTGGTTTCAAAATATGTTCCAACGAATCTTTGCCAATCCGAATGCTCCGTGGATGACACGGATTGTCTACTATGTATTGCTATTGCTTGTGTTGGGGCTGGCGATTTTCTACATCGTGCGCCTTAGGTATGGCGGCGCATTGGCCCCGGATTATCATACTATTTCCAGGGGTACGGTTGGGATTGAGCATTCGAAGGCAGAAGATTTCGATCGATTAATCAGCGAAGCCAGAAAGGAGCGCAACTTCAAACTAGCGATCCGGTACCTTTATTTGAAATCGTTGGTTGCCTTGGCAAAGAAAGAACTTGTTCAGCTTCGAGACTGGAAGTCACCATACGATTATTCCAGGGAGCTCCAGGGAGATGCGGCAAATTCGTACGGTGAGATCGCACGACTTTTTGAATACGTGTGGTATGGAGATTTTGAGCCTAATGAGGAGGACTTCCTAAGAGGGAACGCGTTGTGTCACAAACTAGAAGGAGCGGTATGAAAAAAGGAGAGCAGAAATTCTTGATCTTGCTGGTCGTACTCTTTGTGACGTATGTGGCAACCAGTTTTTTAGCTCCGAAGCCAATTGACTGGAGGGTTACGTTTGGCGGTGCGGATAAGAATCCCTTTGGGGCTTTCATTCTTGTCGAACGTTCGTCCGATATTTTCGAAGGATCGTTACAACTCTCAAACAAGACCATTGCCGAGCTATCCGGGACAGATAATCTTCTCATTCTTAGTGAGTATGCAGAAATTGCGGGTGCGGACTACCGAAGCTTGATGCGTAAACTCGATAGTGGAGCTCACGTTTTTATTGCATCAAATCAGTTTTCTTCTGTACTACAGGATTCGCTAGGGTATCGCACACCCTTTAGTTTTCATGTGCTAAACCAGACACTATTTGAAGCTGCTACGAGCGACATTCAAATAAGCGGAAAGTCTTATAGCTATCCATTTTCACTGGTCTCTAATTACTTCAGTGTAGATCAGGAGGAGGAATGGGAAATACATGCGTCGCTGGAGAACAACCCGATCCTGATGACCAAGAAAATAGGAAAAGGGCAACTTACGCTTTGCTCAACACCGTACATCTTTACCAATTTTGGTCTGCTGTTTAATGAAAATTATCAAGGTGCCTCGCAATTTCTGAGCGTATTACCTAAAGCCCCTACACAATACACGTTGTTTTACCAGCTGGGAAAGGCAGAGGCGACGACCCCTTTAAGGTATTTCCTGCGTCAACCTGCCTTGAAATGGTCCTTGTATGTAGGACTCTTCACCATTCTGATTTTCCTGGTTATCACTTCCAGGAGAAGGCAGCGACCGATGCCGGTCATGCTGGCACCTGCGAACGCTACCGTTGGATACGTGAAGACACTTGGGATGCTTTTCTACCGTGAGGGAAATCACAAGAAAGCCTCCCAGCGGCTGGTGAGTTACTTTTTAAGGGACCTGAAGGAAAAGTACTTTCTTAAAATTGACTACAGTGAAAAATTTTATAAGCAGTTGAGTGCCAAGTCAGGTGTTGGAGTCAATGAGGTGATCCAAGCCTTTGAATTGATACTTAAAGTACGTGATTCACCTCACATCAGCGAAAAAACATTAATCGATCTATCAAAGAAAATTGAACAATTCAAATGAGTAATTTTGAAAATAGAATAGACCTGAGTGAGCTCTCAGGAAGAGTGACCAAACTTCGGGAGGAAGCTTCGAAAGCTTTGATTGGGCAGCAAGAGATGCTCGACCTAATTCTTACAGCCATGTTTGCCGGAGGGCATGTGTTGATTGAAGGGGTACCCGGGATTGCCAAGACTTTGGCGGCAAAATTGGTTTCCAAACTAGTAAAGGCTGACTTTAAGCGCATTCAATTTACGCCGGATTTGATGCCTTCGGATGTTTTAGGAACCTCGGTGTTCAATCCAAAGACCACCGCTTTCGAATACAAGAAAGGTCCGATTTTCTCCAATTTGGTTCTCATAGATGAAATCAACCGGGCTCCCGCGAAGACGCAAGCTTCGTTGTTTGAGGTGATGGAAGAAAAACAGATCTCGAATGATGGGGATACCTTTCCCCTGGAAGATCTTTTTATGGTTCTGGCCACCCAGAATCCAATTGAGCAGGAAGGCACCTATCGATTGCCGGAGGCACAATTGGATCGATTCATCTTTAAGATTTCGGTCGACTATCCAGAAAACGGGGAGGAAAGCCAAATCCTTCAGATGACAAATAAAAACACCAATCATCATCAACTTGGATTCATTGATCCGGTGATTGATAAATCGGAAATAGTTGCCCTAAGAAGCAACCTGGAGGGCATTGTTATGAAGGATTCTCTGATTGATTACATTGTCAAATTGATTGGCCAAACTAGAGATCATCACTCACTCTACCTAGGTGCCTCACCGCGTGCGTCCATTGATCTAATGAAGGCGTCGAAGGCATTTGCTGCTATACAAGGAAGAGACTTCGTGTCTCCGGAAGACATCAAGCGGCTCTTCAAACCCGTGGTGGAACACCGAATCATTCTCTCGCCCGAAGCGGAACTTCAAGGAATAACCATCAAGGAGGTAACGGATCAGATCTTGCAGCAAGTGGAGGTACCAAAGTAGGAGCTGTTGGCCAACACACGGTTCATGTAAATGAAGATTTTTCCAACATATCGTTTCTATGTAATTGCGGTCTCCTGTGCAGTTTTGATGTTTATAGGGTACTACTATGAACCAGTGTTCATACTTGCTAGGGGCCTGTTCTTGGTATTCCTCCTGGGTACGTTGACGGATGTTATATTGCTTTTCTTAAGTGGCGGGAAAATCGTATTGGAGCGGTTACTTCCGGATCGGTTTTCCAATGGGGATCAAAATGAAGTTGCTTTCACTGTGTTAAATCGATTTCCTTTCAAGACGCGATTGACCTTGCTCGACGAATTGCCGCCCCAGTTTCAATTACGAGATTTTCAACAAGAGCTTCAGTTGAAATCCAATAAACAAGTCAGCGTTGAATACACCCTACGACCGACTGAAAGAGGTGAGTATCATTTTGGAAAGACCAATGTCTTGATCGAGACTTGGTTAGGATTGGTTCTAAGGCGTTCTACCTTTGGAGCACCCAAAATGGTGAAGGTGTACCCTTCATTTCTAAATCTGGAGAAGTATGAGTTGTCGGCCATTTCGCAGTCATTAAGGCTAAGTGGACAAAAGCGCATGAAGCGCATTGGGCAAAGCACCGAATTTGATCACATTAGAGACTACGTTATCGGAGATGATCCGCGACACTTAAATTGGAAGGCCTCTGCACGGAGAGGAGATCTAATGATCAACCATTACGTGGATGAGAAATCCCAGCCGATTTATTCAGTCATCGACAAAGGTCGTCCGATGAAAATGCCATTTGATGGCATGACATTATTGGATTATGCAATCAATGCTTCGTTGGTACTTTCGAACGTCGCGATCAAGAAAGGCGATAGAGCCGGCCTGATTACGTTCCAGCATAAACCGGAGACATTAATCTCGGCCCAGAAGCGAAACCTTCAAATCAGCTATTTAATGGAATCGCTCTATAATCAGGAAACGCAATTCAATGAGCCTGATTTCGCAACATTGTATTGGTTTATGATGCAGAAGTTGAAGCAGCGTAGTCTGCTGTTGATGTTCACCAATTTTGAGTCAAGCTATACGCTGGAACGCCAGCTGCCTTACTTGAAAATGATCAATCGACACCATCTGCTGCTACTGATTTTTTTTAAGAACACGGAGTTGGATAGGGTTATTGATGATCCCTCTAATTCAACCATAGACGTCTACAACAAATCCATTGCCAAGCAGATTGCTGACGAAAAAGCAAATATTCAGAAGGTGTTGTTGCAAAATGGAATAATGTCGCTCTACACATCTCCCAAGAACCTCAATACGGATGTCATCAATAAGTACATCGAGATCAAGACCAAGAGGCTTCTATAGCGGCCTTTGCTATTCATCTTTGATGTATGATGTTTTTGGATACGCGCAACCATACACAGCCGGAATCAGATTTTTTTTGAGTAAACTACCGGGCTCTTTATCTTACTGGAAAAAAAGACATGAGCTACACTGAAGGGATGCTTCGTCCCGAAGCATTGAAAGGAAAAACAATCATAGTAACAGGTGGGGGCACAGGACTGGGCAAATCCATGGGTGCTTACTTTTCTGACTTGGGTGCCAACCTGGTCATTACCAGTCGTAAAATGGAGGTGTTGGAAGAGACAGCGAAGGAAATAAACGCCAAATCCGGATACCCTGTGCATTGTGTAGCTTGTGATGTGCGAGAATATGATCAAGTGGAACGGGTCATTAATGAGGCAAAAGAAAAGTTTGGAAATGTTGATGTACTGCTGAACAATGCAGCGGGAAATTTTATTAGCCCGACGGAGCGACTTTCACATCGTGCATTTGACACCGTAGTTGATATTGTATTGAAGGGTAGCTACAATTTTACCCTTGCGATGGGGAAGGATTGGATTGAAAATAAAAAGCCGGGAAATATTTTGAGTATTGTGACCACCTACGCCTGGACGGGTTCGGGATATGTGGTGCCGTCAGCTTGCGCTAAGAGCGGGGTGCTGGCCATGACACGCTCGTTAGCAGTGGAATGGGCGAAGTATGGTATACGTAGCAATGCGATCGCTCCGGGCCCCTTTCCGACAGAAGGGGCATGGGATCGACTACTGCCTGGTGATTTGAAGAAAAAGTACGATCCTGCAAACAAGGTTCCCTTGGGAAGGGTCGGAGATCACCAGGAGCTAGCTAACCTTGCGGCTTACCTGGTGTCTGATTATTCAGCCTACGTGAATGGAGAGGTCATTACGATTGATGGCGCTGAGTGGTTGAAAGGAGCCGGAGAATTCAATATGTTGGAAGCCATACCTGAAGAACTTTGGGATGCGATGGAGATGGGGAGAAAGAAGGGCGGCTCTAAACTCAAGATGATGTGGCTATACTTTAAGGGGATGCGAAAGCTCAAGCTGTAGCACCTTACTGGCCTCGCGAACAAACATTATCTCATTTAATTGCGGGTTTTGTCGATAGACGACAGGTTTAGCAGCGTATACTGCATTGGCTAAAATGGCCTGCTGATCAAGTTTTGCCTGACACAAAAAACTTGATTACTTATGCGAATTTTTGAAATTATCCTTTTGATCGTGCTGACGATTTTGCCCTTCATTAAACGGAAAATTGTCATGCAGGTGCGTTCAGCATATATCTTGCTATCGCTCAGTGCTTTGGTGCTTATTCACCTCCTTTTCGAGGGGTATCGGTGGCAGATGATCCCAGCCTACATTCTCCTTTTAGCGGTTTCCTGGAGGGTCTACGTGGTTGATGTTTCAGTTAAGGCTAAGCTATCGTTCTTGCGACTACTTGGATTCTTTTTGATCCTTGTCGCAGCTGCCTTTGGCTGGATCTTGCCAAACGTGCTGCCTGTATTTGAACTTCCTGAGCGCAACGGACCGTACACCGTGGGAACGGAGGAAATCTACGTGATGACCGCTATGGATGAAATCATCACCGAAGATCCAAACGACCGTAGAGAGCTACTTTACAAAACATGGTATCCAAGCGAGGCAGATGTTCAGAATAGCACTCCGGAACGTTACGTAGATAAGGTAAGTCGTGCAGGCTTTGCAATGAAGTATGGTCTCAAACCATCCATGCTTAATTACTTGGACTATGTGAAAACAGACGTGTTTCCAGGGATACCTGTCGCTGATGGAAAATTTCCTGTGCTGATTTTTTCGCACGGATACGGTTCGAAGGCCACAGGCTATTATGCATTGTTGGCTGAGCTGGCCAGTCAGGGATACATTGTCATCAACATGAATCATACCTACGAAAGTTTGGGAATGACCACCCCAGATGGTGAGGTGCGGTTTTTTGATTATCAATTTCAACAAAAAATATCCGCCGGAGGCATGGAAGTAATGTACCCCCTGATAGATGCTTTTAAAAACAATGTTCCCTATGAGGAAAGACATCCCATCGTTCAAAAAGCGGTGACGAAGTTCTATGAAGCTAAGTCTGAGCGACGATGGGCTGAGGATATGATTTATACCATTGACCTTTTGGAGACGTGGAATCGGGAAGGGGAGTTGAAGGGGAAATTGGACCTGAACCGAATCGGTGTATTTGGTCACTCCAATGGCGGAGGTGCTGCGGGAATGGTTCCCTTGTTTGATACGCGGGTCAAAGCCGCCGCCAACCTCGATGGAATCACCTGGGGTCACTTAATTGATACGGTATATCAGATTCCATTCTTATACATGTCTGCCGATTGGCCAGCTGACCACGAGGATATAAACAGTCATGTGTACATCAATAAGAGCACAGACTATTTCTATGAATGCAAACTCTTGAACTCGGGTCATCCAAACTTTATGGATATACCCTTCATGATCCCTGTTTCAGCGGTGGCCGGTACTGGTGCTATCAACCCTTACGAGGGGATGGAAATTGTGAATGCGACGGTAACCACCTTTTTTGATAAACATCTGAAGGCCTTACCTGATGCTGACTTAGCGGAGGTAGGAGAGCAGTTTGGGTTATTGGAAATGAAAATCCACGCAGGGGATTCAATAAAGTAGCAGCTAAAAAGAAAAACCAGCGATCAAGGGTCGCTGGTTTTTAATGGAATCGTATTTTTTTAGGGCTTGAGCCAAGCTTCCCGAACCTTCAATTGATCGTCGGTTGGGTTTTCCATGAGCGTAAGTGAATGCTTTTGCGAACTTGTTACGAGCATCGCTTTCGCTTTCAGCTTTTTCTCTTTGGTTTTTCCTTTTACTTCTCTTCGTACCAGCACTTCAACTTTATCGTTTTCTTCCGCTGTGGCGTAAAACTCCTGGATGGTGGTGGAAAAGGTTTCTAACGTCAAGGGGCTGCCGTTCCACGCTAGCAATACGTCACCTTCTTCAAATCCCAGGTCTTGTCCAAACTTGTTCATATTGCTGACATCCGCAACGTATATTTCTTCATCTTCATTCAAAGCAGGGGTGAATTTACCCGCAGTGATCACCTTCTCGTCACTTTCCCCTGAATAGGAAATGCCTGCCCAGTTTAGAATTTCTTTATAAGGAAGTTTTTCCGTGCCACCCACATGCGTTCGTAAGAAGGAGCCCACTTCAGGGGTCGTTAGGGATTCGATTTTGTCAAATAGTTCTTCGTCTTTGAATGCTTTCATGGGACCATACTCTTTCGAAAGCTCTCGAAGCAGGCCTTGTAGATCCTTTTCACCGTTTGTTGATTCAATAATGGTCAAATCCAGACACATGGCTATCAATGCCCCACCGCTGTATACATCGCCGTACCGTTCCTCATTTTCTGGTTCCAGTATCTTCTCACTGAATTCGGTGTAGGGGATGTCCACAGCGTATTGGTCCTGCTGGTTCATCTTACTACGCATCTGTGTGAGAAAATCCTCCATACCGTACAACCCGTACTTGACCTGTACATGGTGCGAAGAGTACTCCGTTACACCTTCATACAACCACAAATGCTGACTCATTTCAGGTTCGATATAGTTGAAGTTATGAATTTCCTCAGAGTGAATATTCAGTGGAGTCACAATGTGAAAGAACTCATGTGCAGCAACGTCTTTGACGGTCTGACTGATACTTGCGGGATTCATTTCGGGTAAAAAGTACAGCGAAGAATAGGAATGTTCTAAGGCACCGTAGGCTCCTGAAAGACTTTGCCCGTCAAACAAATAAATAAGGTAAGCATACCGATCTACCGGAAGATTTCCACCGAGATACTCTGCCTGCGCTTCCATTAATTCGTCGATGTCATCCATCACATTCGTTGCTGATAGCACTTTGTTCGGAGAATAAACCGATACCAGGATGTTGGCCCCGGCGATTTCTTTGGAAACGATATCCTGCTCACAATACATCAGCGGCGCATCGGCCAGGAAATTGTAGTTGGAAGCTGTATACGTGTCACTAGTAGCTGTTTCGTCGATCTTTTCCAGCGAAGTAGCACCTGAAATACGTTCCACGTGTTCCACAGTTAATTCAAATGGTTTGAATTTGTAGTTGTCCACATACCCGATAAAACCAAATGTGTTCAAAACGTATACTTCATTTTCACCGTCGATGCTCATGCCTCCCGGTTCGAATAGTTTATTGCGTCCATATCCTTCAAAATCATCGAAGGAGTCTTCTATCCAATAGCTAATCTTGTGAAGGTTCGTCGCCTCTTTGATGACCCACTTGTTAGTCGTTGTGTTTTCAAATTCCAGACTGTTGCCAGCAGAGTCAAGTGCTTGAAAGTCCACCACAAATCGTCCAAAGTCTGATATGCTGTAGGTGCCAGGCACAATTTTGGGCATATGGTATTCAACTACACTATCGGAGATTGAAGGAACCAAAATTTCCACAGGAACTTTATCGTCCTTTGTTTTGGTGAGGTCAATGGTGACTTCGTACTTCTCCTGACCTGTCAGGGAAAAGACACATAAGAATAGAAGAGAGGTGATACAATTTTTCATAGGGATTTTGGGTTTTAACGAACAAGTTTAAGATCAAGACACGCGTGCATGGCCTTTTACCACTACTATATTATATGAGAGGTAGTGAACGCATATTGATGGTTAAGCATTGGCCATCGCCATGCGTTTTCGCTGATTTTCGTCCAGGTAAATTTTACGCATTCTAAGGGATTTGGGCGTTACTTCAACGTATTCATCCTTTTGAATGTATTCCAATGCTTCCTCCAGACTGAATTTCTTCGCCGGGGCTATTCTCACATTATTGTCAGATCCAGAAGCACGCATGTTGGTAAGCTTCTTTCCTTTTTGAATATTCACAACAAGGTCATTGTCTCGCGTATGTTCGCCAATCACCTGTCCGGTGTATACATCGATGTTTGGGTCGACAAAGAAGGTGCCTCGATCTTGCAACTTGTCTATCGAATAGGGAGTTCCAGGCCCATTTTCCATGGATATCAAGGAACCGTTAATCCTACCGGGAATGGTGCCCTTATGTGGCTGATACTCTTTCAATCGATGCGTCATGACAGCCTCACCGGCTGTAGCTGTAAGCATGTTATTACGAAGACCGATCAGTCCTCTTGAGGGAACCTCAAATTCAAGGTGCTGAATGTTGCCTTTCGGCTCCATGACTTTCAATTCGCCTTTTCGTTGCGTAACCATCTCAATAGCCTTGCCAGAGTAATCATCCGGAACATCGATAACCAAATGCTCAATCGGTTCCATTTTCTGTCCTTCCTCTTCTTTGAACAAGACCTGAGGCTGACCTACTTGCAGTTCATATCCTTCTCGACGCATGGTTTCGATCAGTACAGACAAATGAAGCACACCACGCCCGTAAACCAAGAACTTATCTTCAGAGCTCGTTTCTTCTACGCGCAGTGCCAGGTTTTTTTCCAGCTCCTTCATAAGTCGGTCTCTCAAGTGCCTGGACGTCACGAACTTTCCTTCCTTCCCGAAAAATGGAGAATCATTGATCGCAAAAAGCATGCTCATGGTAGGTTCGTCAATGGCGATTCTTGGTAGCACTTCCGGATTTTCAAAGTCGGTAATGGTGTCACCAATTTCAAAGTCTTCGATTCCCGTGATGGCACAGATGTCGCCTGCTCTAACTTCTGTTACCTTCTTTTTACCTAACCCCTCGAACACGTGCAGTTCCTTGATTTTGACGCGCTTTAGTGAACCATCTCTCTTGGAAATGCCTAATGAAGCACCTTCTTGAAGTGTTCCTTGAAACACTCTTCCGATGGCAATCCGTCCGGTAAAAGAGGAGAAATCCAGCGATGTGATTTGCATAGCCGGCACTCCTTCTTTGTAAGGGGCTGGTGGGATCACCTCTACTATTTTTTCAAGGAGTGGGGCGATGGTATCGGTAGGCTGTTGCCAATCTTCACCGAACCAGCCGTGCTTACTTGATCCGTAAAGCGTCTGGAAGTCGAGTTGCTCTTCCGTCGCATCTAAGGAAAACATGAGGTCGAAGACTTGCTCGTGCACTTCATCTGGTCGGCAATTTTCCTTGTCCACTTTGTTGACTACAACAATTGGTGTCAAGCCTAAACCGATGGCTTTACCCAATACAAAGCGTGTCTGAGGCATTGGACCTTCAAATGCGTCGACTAGTAAGATTACTCCGTCAGCCATTTTTAGGACCCGCTCAACTTCTCCTCCAAAGTCGGCGTGACCGGGAGTATCTATGATATTGATTTTCACGCCCTTATACTCTGCAGATACATTCTTAGAAAGAATGGTGATGCCTCGTTCTCGTTCCAGGTCATTGTTATCCAGGATTAACTCTCCCTTCTCTTCGTTTTCACGGAATTCCTGGGTGGCATAAATGATTTTGTCAACGAGTGTGGTTTTACCATGATCGACGTGTGCAATGATGGCGATATTTCTTATTTCTTGCATGGATATGAAATGAGCCGCAAAATTAGGGGATATAAAGACCAATCAAAATCAATTCGACCAATGCTTTTATGATAGTTTCGTTCCGTCTGCTAATAATGTCGCAGGGTTCAGGTGCATTCGCGTTGAGGTAACGTGCATTCATCTCTATATTTGCCGCCATTCTTATGGGCAAGCAATACAAGAGACATACGATTACCTCGGCACTTCCGTACGCAAACGGGCCAATTCACATTGGTCACTTAGCAGGAGTTTACATTCCAGCCGATATTTATGTACGATACCTCAGAAGCAAAGGAGAAGATGTGGTATGGGTTTGCGGATCTGATGAGCACGGCGTAGCCATTGAGTTAAGGGCCAGAAAAGAGGGCAAGACGCCTCAGGAAGTTGTAGATCATTACCATGAGCAGATCAAATCGTCCTTCGAAGAGTTTGGCATTAGTTTCGACATTTACCATAGAACTTCCTCAAAGCTGCACCATGAAACAGCTTCTGAATTCTTTGAAAAGATGGAGGCAGAAGGCAAGTTCAAGGTAGAGGTATCCGAACAGTTCTTCGATGAGAAAGAGCAGCAATTTCTTGCCGATAGGTACATCAAGGGGACATGTCCTGTCTGCGGATTTCACGACGCATACGGTGATCAATGTGAGAACTGTGGATCTACGCTAAGCCCTGCAGAACTGCTGGAACCAAAGTCCATGCTAAGCGGAGAAGCTCCGGTAATGAAGTCCACGAAGCATTGGTATCTACCCTTAGATGAGTTTGAACCTTGGCTAAAACAATGGTTGCTGGAAGGACACAAAGAATGGAAGCCCAACGTCTATGGACAATGCAAGAGTTGGATTGACAATGGATTGCGCCCACGCCCCATGACCAGAGACTTGAAATGGGGAATTCCGGTTCCAGTTGATGGAGGCGAAGGTAAGGTCTTATATGTGTGGTTCGATGCACCGATTGGCTATATTTCAGCTACGAAGCAATGGGCGAAGGACCATGGAAAGGATTGGACGACTTATTGGAAGGATGAGGATACACGTTTGTTGCATTTCATTGGCAAGGATAATATTGTCTTTCATTGCATTATTTTCCCGGCATTGCTCAAAGCCGAGGGTAGTTACATCTTGCCGGACAATGTACCTGCAAATGAGTTTTTGAACCTTGAAAGCAACAAGATCTCTACGTCGAGAAACTGGGCAGTTTGGTTGCATGAATACCTGGAAGATTTCCCTGGCAAACAGGACGTCTTGCGGTATGCCTTGACCGCCAACGCTCCAGAAACGAAGGACAACGACTTTACCTGGAAGGATTTCCAAACCAGAAACAACAGCGAACTGGTGGCCATTTTCGGGAATTTTGTAAATCGTGCAATTGTCCTCACGCATAAATATTTTGGTGGAAAGCTTCCGTCGAGAAATGAGTTACAACCGGTCGACAAGGAAGTAATTTCGTTCCTGAAAAATGCACCAAACACAGTGGCCTCGGCTTTAGACCAGTTTAAATTTAGAGAGGGACTTTTTCAGTTGCTTGAACTGGCAAGAGTTGGGAACAAATACTTGGCAGAAACAGAACCCTGGAAGCTCATCAAGGAAGATAAGTCACGCGTTGAAACCATCTTGAATGTAGCCTTACAAATCAGTGCCAACTTGTCCATTCTGTGTGAACCATTTCTGCCTTTTACTGCGAAGAAATTGGTAGGTATTTTGAATGTAGAGGGATGGAATTGGAAAGACAGTGGCTCCGAGGATCTTATCGCCGCAGGTCATCAACTCAATAAAGCCGAGCTGCTGTTCGAAAAGATTGAAGATGCCGATGTAGACACTCAGGTGAATAAATTACTAGCGACAAAAAAAATGAACGAAGAAGAAAGTAAAGGTCCGGAAGTTCCAGCTTTAAAGGATGAGATTGTGTTTGATGATTTCATAAAGATGGATCTAAGGGTGGGAGAGATCAAATCAGCAGAGAAGGTTGAGAAATCAAATAAACTTCTGAAGTTTTCGGTAGACATGGGACTAGAGACACGAACCATTCTTAGTGGTGTTGCTAAACATTTTACCGCAGAGGAGATGGTGGGGAAGAAGGTAACGGTCATGGCAAATCTTGCTCCGCGAAACATCATGGGTATTGAGTCTCAGGGAATGCTGCTATTTGCTGAAAACAGTGATGGAAAGCTAGTGGCAGTAAGCCCTTCTTCCGATGCGGAAAATGGAGCCACCATTTCCTAGCTTTTGCCCTTCACTTTCGTACTTTTAGTGCATGAAAAACATCAATTGGCTGGATCACTTTGCTAATCTCTTGGTTGTTGTTTTAGGAATCAGCATTGCATTTTATCTGGACGAGTATCAAGCTGAGAAGAATAAGAAGGCTCAAGAAGCCAAGTACATAGAGGGATTGGTAGCAGATTTAGAAGCTGATCTAAAGGCACTGGATACGTTAATTCAGGTCAATACCAAGATCATTGCAGCCACAAACGCCTTGGCTGCAGCCTCAACCGGAGAAGCTTACGAAGACTTGTCAGTTTTACGAAACGATATTCTCTTTATTCAGTACAACCCTCCATTTGTAGCTCAGCGAACCATCTACGAGTCCATGAAGGCTTCCGGAAAGATGGACCTAATAACCGATTTTGAGGTTCAAAACCAACTTGTAGAACTATATGAGCAGTATTATAAAGGGACAAGCCAGTTCGACGATGCCTTAAATGAGCATTTACGAGACTTTATTAAACCGTTCTTTATGGAGCGTATTCGCTTTACAGGAAAAGGTGTAGATGATGCGTTTCTAGATGATTTGAAATTTCAAAATATCATCTATTCCTATCGCTATCTTTTTTGGGCCAAGAACAATTTTTACGAGCAGGTACGGAAGCAGGTAGACAGCGTAAAGGTGCTCGTGGAGTCACAAGTTCAGAAGCAAGGGACATAATTCCTTTACTTTTGATCTTGCGTTGGAAGATGGGATTTGTGCGTTATTTGTTACTTTCGTAGGCATGAAGATTCTAAGCAGCCTTTCCATTGACGATGATCCGTTGTTCCCCAGAAAAACTGAAGGCCTTTACAGATGAAATGGACTGTTTTGATATCAGAGAGACCTATTCGGACCCCGTCCAGTGAGCAACCGCTATTCTTTAGCAAACACCTGATCTGGTTTTATTACCATCAGGTTCGCGGAGGAAAATTGATCCCGGGAGATGGTTTAGGACTTGTTTTTTTATATGGATTGGAAAAGAACATTTGACAATCTTGTTAGTTCTTTACTTCAACCTATAAGTGATAATGAAGAAGTATCCAGGACTTGACTGTATCTTGTTAGTGGATGATGATCCTCCCACCAATTTCATCCATCACAAAATTATTCAAACTGCAGCTATAGATACGCATGTCGAAACCTGCGAAAACGGGCAATCTGCATTGGCATACATCGCCGAATCCAATACCGAGACTCCCAGACCTGGTATCATTTTTCTTGACATCAATATGCCCGGAATGAACGGATGGGAATTTCTAGAACGGTACAACCAACTTCCCGAAGAGAAGAAGGAAAACGTTGTTGTGGCGATGCTGACAACGAGCTTCAATCCTGACGACAAGAGAATGGCTGAAGAAAATGCTACTGTGCATTCCTTTTTTAGTAAGCCGCTAAAGAAGGATTATTTGCATCAGCTGATAGCAGAGCGCTTTAGCGAATCTTAAAATACTTACCGTTGATCAATCAAGTTAGCAGCGAAAAATACAATGCTAGGTATCGTAAGCTGAATACCAACTTGATTGTCCTATATGTTGCTGCGACGCTTCTTGCCAGTGCAATCGTTTTGATTCTAAATATTCGTCTTTCAAATCTGATGGATGAAAAGGAGGATATATCCTACTTGATCAACGTTTCCGGGCGTCAGCGTATGTTGAGCCAGAACATTACCAAAACGTCGTTGCTTGTTTATGAAAATCCGAGTGATCACCAAAGGGTAGTGCAGTTGGATTCGCTCCGTTCCCTTTTTTCTCAATCTCATCAGTATTTGGTTAGTGCAAATCTCCAGTTGAATGATGTGGTGCTCGATAGCATGTTTGCGGAAATGGCACCGAGTTTTGATGGAATACTAAGCAAAAGCTACGATTTCGTAAATAACAACTTCGATCAGCATTCAAAAGCGGATCTACTTTTGCAGGAGCAGGTTTTTCTTCCTCGAATGGACCAAGTGGTGAAGGCGTATGAGATGCTGGGTAGAAGAGGGTTTTTGCTAACAAATCAAGCAGTCACACTTTCCAACTATCTGATCATTTTGACCCTTGTGGTTTCAGGAGGAGTGGTCTTTTACGCTTCACAGCGGATGGTTAAAAAGTATGCGGATGATATTCAAGAGCTAACTACTGAACTTGACGAGACGAAAGTTGAGTTGGAGCGATCGAAAATTAAGGAGCGATTTGCTTACGTGGCGAGTCATGACCTCCAAGAACCTGTGCGAACAACCATTAGTTTGTTAGAGGTCTTGGAGCAGGGAAATGGTGATGAATTGAATTCGGAGACAAAAGAGATTATAGGCTATGTCAAGGAGAGTAGTCTACGTATGTCCCGACAAATTCGCGGGTTACTTGATTACAGCAGGCTAGGAAAAAATCAGGTCCTTGAGAAGGTAAATCTTAATGAACTTATCGATGATGTGCTCCATGACCTCAAAGACCAAATTTCAGTAAAGGAAGCCTCAATTGACTGTGTGAAACTGCCTAAAATCATTGGTTATCCGGTGGAACTTCGGTCAATCTTTCAGAACCTTCTAAGTAATGCGCTGAAATTCGTTAAGGCAGGTGTGCGTCCTGAGGTTACGCTCTCTTTTCTGGAAGAAAAAAGAAAGTGGGTCTTCATTGTTCAAGACAATGGAATAGGCATTGATCCGAGCAAGAAGGAACAGATCTTTCAAATTTTTCAACGGCTGCACGGGAGAGGCGAGTTTGAAGGTTATGGTATTGGCCTGGCACATTGCCAGCGAATCGCAGAACTGCACAGAGGTGAAATTTGGGTCGAGTCATCACCTGACGAAGGATCTACATTTAAGTTCACGGTAAGGAAGAATTTGAGGTAGGAATAGTGAAAAGACTTCTAAAATTTGACCTTCAAGAAGAAGTTCATTGCTGGAATGGTCCGGTCGAAAGCTCGACCATACCCTGGAATGGCATAGACATCTGGCACATCTTGGACATCATAACGGTCCATAATTCTGAGTCTTAGATTAAATCCTAGCCAAAACAAATCTGAATTTAGAAAGAGTTGTCGATCTGAATAAAGTACGATTTCCCACCAGTTTGCCGAGAGGTCTTTTCGAGAAATACTTCGAACCACATCATCCTGTATCTCTGTTGGGCTACCGATGAAAATTCGACCATCTTCATCAAAGGTCGAAGCACCGTATCTAAAGGAGATGCCAATGTCATGTTTTGGATCCAAGGGCCCTACATATCCGAGTCCTAGTCTATAGTACGTTCCTGAGTTTTCGTAAATACCGTTGGTATAGGCATCTTCAGGAGCAGTCGTGATGGAACCCCATTCACCATAGACGGAGAAGCGTTCCGAAAAGCGCAACTCTAATCCTACCTCATACTTTGTTTCAAAATCGGTTGGGATGGTAAATAGCTTTGTCAGGTCTACATAAGGTCCGACCATCAGAAACTTCCGTTTGATTTTCACTGTGTCAGCAGAAGTAGTAGTTAACGTCGTACTGTCGCTCAAGGTAGAATCTACCAAGGCGGGCTGCTCCACAATCAACGAATCGACCTGAAGAGCATCCTCCTCCTGTGCCAACCCGAAGAAGGTCAGCAGTAGGCTAAAAGAAAAAAGTAAAACTCGCGCTGCCATCTTCACAGTTTACGTTGCATGAATCAAGTGTGATAAAGTTCGCACTGGATTCAGTTACGATAATATTGTTTGCCCTAATTAAGAAATTTCGTTGTTGGTCTACCTCGGTAAATGTCTCGTAGCCCAGAGAGATGCCGTAACGCTCCTCTGCGATCACAAACTCGTATGAGGTAGCGGTGGCTTCAAATAGCAGCGGAAAATTCCAGGATTCCATACTGTCGGTTTCGGAGTAGGTGATCGAAGCACCTGTTTCCAGGATAGTCAGCTCTGACACCACCATCAGGCCGGTGTTAATCGTGGATCTCGTTCCTTGCAAAATGCTGCTCAATGAATCAGCATCTTTGTTTCGAAATGCGAAAAATGCAGAATCACCCTTACGTGAAGCAATTAAGCTTTCTAAATTTGATTTCTCTGTATCCAACATTCCTCCACTGGCAATGGAATCCAGTACGATTTGTAGGCTGTCAGTTAGAACTTCTAGGGAGTCGATATTAGCTGTCAGACTTGAATCATTGAAGTCAAACACGGCTAAACTGTCATCAATCAGATTGATGCTGTCCTGATTGATAAAGATCATTTCGACGGTGGGTTCTTTGAGAATAGGTTCTCCGCAATCCGGGCACGGATCACACGCCATCAACACAGCAAATAAAAGTACGGGCGCCAGATTCTTCATTAAATGGGATCTACGTCAAATACCACGCCAACACCTTTGAATGCGGCAATGGATTTCGTCATTTTCTCAACAGATCTTAAATATTCTTTAATGACCGGCAAGTTAATACCTTGCTTAGCTAATTTCAATGTGATTTCATGCAAGTAGAGCGTTCTGATTTTGCCTACCAGAGGTTCTACCGGCCCGATGATTCGTTGTCCTTTTAGTTGCTTTACGATTTCATGAAAGAAGAAATTTGCCGCTTGAAAAGACGTCTGTTTATCCCGGTGTTTAAAAGTGATATTGATTAAGCGTGTGAACGGAGGGTAATGAAAATGCTCACGCTCCAAAATCTCCCACTGGTAGAAAGATCTGAAATCGCTGTCTTTCACCTTTTGTAGTAATTGTTGATCGGGATCATTGGTCTGTATGACAACTCGTCCCTCTTTTGATTTTCGGCCAGCGCGACCACTAACTTGAGTGATCAGGTGATAGGCCCGTTCGTGCGATCGGAAGTTTGGAAAATGAATCATGCGATCGGAGTCAAATATCCCTACCAAATTCACTTTGTCGAAATCCAGTCCTTTGCTGACCATCTGGGTGCCCACCAGTATATCAATTTCGCCTTCTTCAAAAGATTCGATGATGCGATGATATCCGTACTTCGATCGTGTTGTATCTAAGTCCATGCGTTGCACAATGGCCTGCGGAAAAAGCAGTTTTAACTCTTCTTCTAGCTCTTCTGTTCCAAAACCAACTTGTCGGAGTTCCTGGCTTCCACAATGAAGGCAATCAGCGTACATGGACTGATTATAGCCGCAATAGTGGCAAACGAGCTTGTTATTGAATTGGTGATAGGTAAGACTAACGGCACAGTTTGGGCATTTTGGAATAGTACCGCAGTTGTCGCAGGAAATGTAAGCCGCATAGCCTCGTCTGTTTTGGAAGATAATGACCTGCTCTTTTTTTTCGAGTGCTTTTTCAATCGCCTGAACCAACTCGGAACTAAAATTCCCCTTTAGCTTCTTTTGCTTTCGTTCCTTGAGGGTATTTGCAAAGGATAATTGTGGGACGTAAGCGTCCCCATACCGGGACATTAATTCTACCAATCCATACTTTCCATCCAGTGCATTCTTGTACGTTTCCATAGCAGGGGTGGCAGTTCCAAGTAGAACGTTCGCCTTGTGGATAGATGCCAGATAGATCGCAGAGTCTCGGGCGTGGTACCGAGGTGCCGGTTCGAACTGTTTGTAACTGGGCTCGTGTTCCTCGTCGACGATGATCAATCCAAGCTGATCAAAGGGTAGAAACACGGCACTTCGTACACCAACTACAAATTGAAAAGTACCTGCTTTTACATTTTGCCAAACTTCAACCCGCTCATTGTCAGAGTACCTTGAGTGGTAGACCCCAAAAGAATTCCCAAAGATCCGTTGTAATCGAGTGATTATTTGGGTGGTGAGCGCAATCTCAGGTAGGAGGTAAAGAACTTGCTTTCCTATTTCGAGTTGTTCTTTGATTAGCTCCATGTAGATTTCTGTTTTGCCACTTCCCGTGATTCCATGCAGAAGTACAGTGGAGTTTGTTAAAAAAGATTCCTTGATGGAGAGTAACGCCTGGGCCTGCTCAGGACTCATTACCGACGCCACGACTTGCGGTTCCGGAGCACTCCCTAACCTCGAGACAGTTTCTTCCCATTCCTCCAATACGTTATTCTTAAGCAGCGTTTTGAGGGACGATGGGCTGATTTCGTCCATCAAAAGTGTTGATTTAAGAATGCCGTTCTCGTTGGTTTTGGGATCCTCTAATATCGGCACTTCACGGAGGTAGGTGAGTAGGACATCTTGCTGTTTGGGCTTGCTTTCTAAATCATTCAGCAAGTGTTCCAGATTGTCCTCCGAAACCCAGTGTTGGTGCAGTCGAATACGCTTTACCTTCTTTGGTTGAAACTTGTCTTTTACTTTTTCATACAGATCAATAAAGCCCTTCTCTGCAAGGTTTTTAAGAACACGCTGGGGTTGTTTCAGTTGTGTTACTTCCATCACGTCCTTTATGGAAAGGTCAGTGTTTTGAAGTGTTTTTAACAGTTCCCATTCTCTGTCGTCGACGTCCACTTCCTCGGGATCAACTTCAGGGTTCAAGGCGACGAACGACTCACTGGTAAGCTTTAGCGCTGCGGGCAGCGCAGCATTGATTACTTCGCCAAGTGTACACATATAATATCGGCTGATCCATTGAAAGAAGGTCAGCTGACCTTCACTAACGATGGGCACATCGTCCAATACCTCTAGCAAGGGTTTCGCATTGTATGGCACATCCAGGTGATCATGAAGGTATAACACGATAGCCGTGTAGATCTTTTTCTTCCCAAACGAAACGATGACACGGGAGCCAGGTGTGACGTCTAAACCTTCAGGTACTTCATAGGTGAACGTTCCATAGAGCGGGAGCGGGAGTATGACTTCAACGTAGGAGCTCATTTAGACGAATCTACCGACTTTAGGGAAAACCTGGCTAAAGAAGGTTGAGTGCATCAGCTACTGTAGTTACAGGTCGTTGGCACGCTTTGTCATAACAAACATAGATGGTCGTTTTCTCATCCATCAAGGTCTTTGCAGTAAATGGAGCTGCTTCTTGCGGTTGTTCTGAGGCCGTGATGATCTTATTGGGGATAAAACGCTGATTGAATTCATTGACCAATCTTTTTGAATCGGGCCCCACAATCACAATTTCTGCGAAGGGTTGTGATAGTTCCATAGCCAGTAGTGCCCAATTGCTCATGTATTCAGGCTCCTGCAGTACTAGATGTTTCACTTGTGCCGACATGGACTTTCCCTTTTGGACCAAAGCATCGTCATAAAAATGCGTTCCGAGATGCACGAGATTCCAAGCCATGATCGAATTTGACGAAGGAATGACGTTGTCAAATAGTTCTTTTTTTCGGGCGATTAAATCTTGCGCACCTTTACTGGTGAAGTAATACAGGTTTTCCGTCTCATCGTAAAACTGTTCTTCTGCCCGTAGAAGGAGCAACTTTGCCAATTCCAGAAATTCTTGATCTAAGGTTGTTTCGTAGTACTTAATGAAGGCTTGGATCACAGCCGCATAATCCTCAAGAAATCCCTCCATGGATTTGTCAGGAAACCGTGTCAGCAATCCATCTTTGGTCAGCTGGTCTTTAATAAAATGGGCATTTCTTTCTGCAAGTGCCAGCACAGAAGAATCCTGAAGTGCCTGGAAGGCCTCTAGCAGGCCAGTAAGTGCGAGTCCATTCCATCCAGCGATCAGTTTGTTATCCAATCCCGGCCGGACTCTTTTGGCCCGAAGCTCATAGGCCTTCGACTTGAACTGCTCGATAATTTTCGTGAACTGAGATTCGGAAAGACTAAATTGCTTCATCAGTGCAGTTTCATCTTCAACCACACGTAAGACGTTATTTCCTTCCCAGTTTCCATTTTCAGAGATATCATAGTACGCCTGCAACAATTCAAAATGGCCGTCCATGGCCAGTGCTTTGAGTTCGTCTTGTGACCAAACGTAAAATTTACCTTCAACGCCTTCACTGTCTGCGTCAAGCGCAGCGTAGAATCCACCGGAGTCATCTAGCATCTCTTTCTTCATCCACGCTACCGTTTCAAGGATCACGCGCCTGAATTTTTCATTTTTAGTCAGCTTATATCCGTTCGCGTAGAGACTTAATAGCTGACCGTTGTCGTATAGCATCTTCTCAAAATGAGGAACATGCCATTCTTCATCCGTACTGTACCGTGCAAAACCGCCTCCAACGTGATCGTAGATACCCCCATCAGCAATTTTCTCTAACGTGAATTCAAGGTGAGAAAGGGCCTCTTCACTGGATGCGCTTTTCTGGTAGACAGCCAGATATTGCCAGACTGCAGGCATCGGAAACTTTGGAGATTTTTGTACCCCGCCGTGCACAAGGTCAAACTTTCGCGAAAGCCTTTGGTACGAAGTATCACGTTCTTCGGCAGCGAACCGATATTCAGAGCCCTCAAGTTTATACTTTACTGATTCGTTTCGCTGCAAATTTTCAGTAAAGGCCTCTGCCGATTCATTGATTTTACCACGGTTGTTTTCAAACGCCTCCGTGATACTTCCCAGTAGATTGACCCAACCCTGTCTAGGGAAGTAGGTCCCACCGTAGAAGGGTTTTTGATCAGGGGTGAGGAATACGTTAAGTGGCCAGCCGCCTTGAAGGCCCATCGTTTGGACAGCATCCATGTACACCTGATCCACATCCGGTCGCTCTTCTCGATCTACCTTGATATTGATGAAGTTGGCATTCATAATACGGGCGACGGCAGTGTCCTCAAAGGACTCTTTTTCCATCACGTGACACCAGTGGCAGCTACTGTAACCAATGCTTACCAGGATAGGCTTGTCCTCCTTTAGTGCTTGGTCAAGTGCATCTTGGCTCCATTCCTTCCAATGCACCGGATTTTTAGCATGTTGCAATAGGTAGGGTGACGTAGATTTGGAAAGCTCGTTTTTTGACATGGAAGAGGGGTTGGAACAAGATACAAACAACAGAATGAGAAGCTTGTTTAGCTTCATAAGATTTGTGACTTTATCACTTTGATCTCTTCCTTGACATCTACTTTCTTGCTGAGCGACTCTAGATTTTTCAATGTGGCCTTCAAGAAGGCTTGATGTGACTTAGACTTCGGCTGAAATGGCCGATGGTTGAGGGAATCCTGAATCTTGTTCCATCGACCCAAGTACGTTCTTGTTTCATCGTCGAAATAGGTTTCACAGAACTTATCCCAGATGTAATCAACTGCCATGGGAGAGGGGTGCACCAGGTCTCGTTTGTAGTAGCGATAGTCCCTAAGTTCGTCATACATTATTTCGTAGGCGGGGAAATAGGCTACATTCTCGAATCGATCCACCATGTCGTGTATGGATTCGATCAGCCTGGCTTTGCTACGGTTGTTTTCCACAATGCCGTCTTTCGTATGTCGGACCGGGCTTACAGTGAATACAATATTGATGTACGGATTGGTGCTGGTCAAATCTCGCTTGAAACTTCTGAAGGAGTCAGCAATCTCTTCGATTGTCAACAGTTCCTTATAGAATTCATTGTCCGGTACTTTGTGGCAGTTTGCGACAATCTCTCCAGACTTTCGATTTCTATACACCCAAGCAGTGCCAAAGGTGATAACAAGCCACTGTGCTTTTTGCACAAATTGGTAGGATTCATAAACCTTCTGCTTGGTCAACTTCTTCAAGTCTTCCAATTTGATTGCAGAGATTTCACCGTGAGCATCCCAGTGATAGTTTACGCCATCACTTTCGACCGTATCATTGTGGTCAATTTTACCTGATAGAATTTTGAAGATGGAATGAGGGTTATAGACCGTGCCAAAAGGATTTGAGATCGAATTGAATTTGGCAGATTGCATCTTGTCGCCGATTTCGTCGGAAAAACACGATCCGATCAGGTAGACAGAATCTTCGAGATTTATTTTTTTAAAACTAGGCCGTATAGGAAAATCCAGCTGCAGCTTCATTCGCTCTTGGGTGATTTATACTTACTATTCAATAAAACCTTTAAGGTAATTATTGTTCCTTTTATTTGGCAATTTATTAAAAAACAAGTGATCTGGTTAAGCCAATTCCCTTAAATCAACGGGCACGACTTTCGATACCCCTTGCTCTTGCATGGTCACCCCATAAATTACATCAGTACTTGCCATTGTTCGCTTGTTGTGCGTGACAATAATGAACTGCGATTCCTTTGAAAATTTCCGAATGATTTCATTGAACTTATCAATGTTCGCATCGTCCAGTGGGGCATCAACCTCGTCAAAAATACAGAAGGGTGCCGGCTTTAGCAGATAAATGGAAAACAGCAGAGAGGTAGCGGTGAGTGTCTTCTCACCTCCAGACAACTGGTTGATGGTTAAAGGTCTTTTCCCTTTCGGCTTGGCAATAATCTCAATGGAACTTTCCAACGGCTGATCGGGATCTGTCAAGGTAAGGTCGCAATCATCTTCTTCCGTAAAAAGTGTCCGGAAGACTTTGATGAAGTTTTCTTTAATCTCCTGAAACGCTTCCATAAAGGTTTCCTTGGCTACCTCATCAATTTCACTGATGGTGGTTAGCAGGGATTCCTTCGCTTCTAGCAGATCGGCTTTTTGTTCTGTGATGAAGGTATGACGCTCTTTGATCTCTTCGTAGGCTTCCATGGCCATCGGATTGATGGGTCCCATGTTATCCAGCCTGTTTCGAAGTTTCTCGACTTTTTGCTTGAGTTCTTCTTCGTTGAATTTTTTGTAGTCCGTAACGTCTTCCTCCTGGATGCTGGAAAGATCAATGTTGAATTCTACCGAAAGTCTATCTCTTATGGAGTTTAGACCCATCTTGGCTTCACTCAGTTTGTTTTGCCATTCCATGAGGATTTGATCAATTCCTTCTTTGCGACGTTGAGTTTCTCTTAGGTTTTTCTCTTCCTCATCGATCAGTGATCGGGCCTCATAGTATTCCTTTTCCGCTTCGTTTACCCCAACTTCCAACGAGTCCTTCTCTTCGTACATTGCTACTAGATCGTCGTCGCTTTCCGTACTTTTCTTGACCAGTTCATTTAAGTTGGAAGATGCGGCTTCCAAGTCTTCGCGATTTCGGTCGATACGGTCGATGGAATTTTGGTAAGATTCTTCCTTAAAAGTGATCTCTTGTAAAATGCTATCCAGCCGATTTTTCTTTTGATGAAAAACGACATTTTGCTCGTTGTATGCAGCAGATTTTTGATCCAACTCTGCCTGAAGATGTTCTGATTCGGTCCGCTTATTGGCAAGATTCTGGCCAAGCTCTTCAAGCACCTCATTGTCTTTATGAAGTTGAGGTTTGAGCTCCTCGACGGTCGTCTCCAGTTCTTTAATCTGTGCTTGAATGTCTTCTCTACGTGTATTATTTGAACTGAGAAGATCGGTGAACTGCTCTTTTTTTGTGGTGATTGAAACTTGAACCTCATTGATTTTCACGAGCTCGTCTTTGATGGATTCAAGCTGTGCACTGTTCGAAGACTTCCTTAGTTGTTCAAGCGTGGCCTTAAGCTCCGAAATCTCCGACTGCACGGAACCCTGTTGCTTTCGAACCTCCTTGATCTCATCTTCCAGTTTTCCCAGGTTCTTGGCTCTACCAATTCGTTTCCCCTCGAATAGCCCGATGGAGCCACCTGAAATGCTGAATTTTCGTTGCGTGATTTTACCGTCTTTTTCAAGAAGTACAACATCTTTGACTTCACCCGTCTCTTCAAGACTTTCAACAAGGTAAACATCTCCCAATAGAAACTTGATCAGATGCTCGTACTTGTCGTCGTACTCCACTACGTCCAGTGCAGGCTTCCCCTCTATTGCGGAAGTAGTGGCAGGTGCGAATTCTGAGAGTTTGTCCAGGACAAAGAAATGAGCCTTTCCTTTTGATGCTTCGGTGAGAAGGTTTAACGCTTGTCGAGCGTCCGAATCTTTCTCTACCACATAGTAGTTCATATAGCCCTCGAGGTAGTTTTCAATGGCTACGCGATACTCCTCGGCACAGCTTAATAAATCTGATACGAGCGGTGCATCTTTCCATTGGGGATTCTTCTTCAAGAACTTGATTGCCTCCGGAAAACCTTCGAGATTATCTACCAAAGATTTGGTTAGGCTGTATTCGTTTTCTTTGGCATCAAGACTCCGATTGATCTTTGTTAGCGATTCCTGAACGGCCACAAGTGAAGTCTCCTTCTCTTTGATTTGCTCTAGCAGACGATCTTCCTTGCCTTGCAACTCGTCGTATACGAGTTGCTTTGCTGTTTTCTCAGCTTCCACTTCCGTTAGCCGCTTCTCGAATTCCTCAAGATTGGCGCTTTGCTGACTTGAATCTTCGCTCGACTTACTCAATTCTCCTAGTAAAGAACGCAGCTGGATCTCCTTGATCTCTATTTCCTTGCTAACTTCAAAATGCTGATCCTTCTTTTCTGTGTAGTATTGAGTGAGCGAACTAAGACGCTCTTGAGACTCATTCGTAAGCGACTTTTGTTTCTCTTGATCTTCCTTAAGCTTTTCAAGCAGGTTTAGTGCGGTCGTCAAATCTGCTTCAAACGACTTGGCATCGTTGCGTAGACCCTCAAGTGAAACCGCAGATCTTTCACTGCTTTGTTTATCCTGACTTATCTGTTGTTTGAGCGACTCAATCTTGTCATGAAGAAACTTTTGCCGCTCATTTTTTATTTTCTTGTCACTTTCATACTGCCGGATCTTGCTCACATGTTCGTTGAGCGTTTTCTGTCTGGAGGAAAGTAGTTTCTCCTTGTTGATCAGGTCGGCCTTTGCTTTTTCAATTGCGGACTCTTTCTCTGTGGCAAGGGTGTTGAGTGCCAATTTTTTGTCGCTTTCTTCTTTGATCTGTTGCTCGATCGAATTGAAGTGATCCTGCTGGTTGTCCATTGACTTTTTAGCAAGTGCGACGCTCGAGTTCTTGTAGTCGTCTTTCAACTCGTAGTAACGTTTGGCCTGGTTTGCTTGTCGTTCGAGTGATTTGAGATTTTTCTCAATTTCGAACAATAGATCTTCGACTCGCTCAAGGTCCGCATCTGTGTCTCCCAGCTTTCGCAAAGTCTCTTTTTTACGAATCTTAAATTTCGAAATACCCGCAGCTTCTTCAAACAGGGACCTTCTGGAATTGTCCTTATCATTGAGAAGATCGTCAACCATTTTTAGCTCTATGATTGCGTAGCTGTTGGAGGCAATCCCCGTGTCCAGAAATAAGTTGGTGATGTCTTTCAGCCGGCAGGTCACCCCGTTCAGTAAATACTCACTTTCCCCGGATCGATAGTAGCGTCGCGTGATTGTAACTTGTGAGTATTCGGTCGGAATCAGGTTTTTTGTATTGTTGAACGTAAGTGATACCTCAGCTAGCTGTGTCTGCTTCCGAGCTTTGGTACCATTGAAGATTACGTTCTCCATCTTATCAGATCTGAGAACCCGAGATTTTTGTTCTCCCAGCACCCACCGAATGGAATCCACAACATTGGATTTGCCACATCCATTGGGCCCTACAATACCTGTGATTCCTTCGTTAAAATTGATCACAACTCGGTCGGCAAAGCTTTTAAATCCCTTAATTTCCAGTTTGGTTAACTGCACTTATTTATCTCTTCTCGATTTTTTGCAAAGCTGACAAAATTAGAAGAATAGCCTGATTAACAATTAGGACTTTTTGTTTTAATTCTGTCTAATGTAAAAAGTAGTGTGTCCGTAGGCTTTACTTCCCTGATTAATGCTGTTGCCACACTGATTGATCGAAACCTGAAAATAAAATCTAAGGTTTAACTAGTAAAAGTGATCCAGAGTGCTTTGTTTTGACCAGCTTAATATTTAGATAAGAAGGAGATAATCTTTGAATCACGAATAATTTGGCCATCAACCAACAAGATACACTTTACATCGTTTGTCCCTCATCAAAAGGAAATAGTAGGATATGAGTTTACGACCTACCATTCTATACGTAGATGATGATTACTTCAACATCACGCTGTTCGAATTTAATTTTAAGAACCAATTTAATATCGTCAATGCCAACTCCGGAATGGAAGCGCTCCGTCTCATCGAGGAAAATTCCAAGATATCCTCTGTGGTAAGCGATGTGCGAATGCCGGAAATGAACGGTATTGAATTGATCACCAGAATCAAAGAATTACGCCCAAAGCTTCCTTGTTTTTTGTTGACAGGATACGGTGGCAGTTCGGAAGTGGTGGAAGCAATTGAAAAAAACCTAATTGTCGGTTATTTCAGTAAACCATTCGATAAGGAAACGGTGATTCGCACGTTGAAAAGCACGATCAACGCAGAACTTTAACTTTCATTCTTTTTTTTACAGCTCGGGTACTACCTTCGTCTTATGGAGGATTTTAATTTTTGGTGGTACATCATTGCTGCGGTTATATATTTCTTGACAAGAGGGAAAAAGAAGAAGCAAGCAAACAAACAACCGAGGCCAGGATCTGAAAACAATCCAGCTCCTAGCAGTCGCCCTAAGACATTCGAAGAGTTACTTCGCGAGATTACAGAGGGTTCCGCACAGGAGGTTGTTGAAGAGCCTGAACAGGAGCCTGTCGAGATTGAAACCAAGAAAACTCCTGAACCAATTAAGGAAAAATCATTCAGAAGGGAAGGGCGTTCACGTGCTTTTGCTGATGACGAAAGCAGAAGAGTTTACGAAGAATCCATCAAAATGGCGGAAGGTGCTGATCTTGAATTTGCACCAGATGACAACTTCAAGTCTAACCGACTTTTCAAGGACCGTCCCGAGGAAGAAGAAACCTCTTTCGCCGCAGAGCTGATGGATGGATTTGATGCCGATGAAGCAAAAAAGGCGGTGATTTACGCTGAGATTTTTAACCGAAAATATTAGTCACGTGAGCTATCATAAATTAAACATTGTCTTAAACTTTCTAATTGGCGGAACGCTGCTTTTTGTTGGCTGTAACCAAGCGGGAACCGCTACGAATGCAAGTGTTTTATCATCAGAAGATGAGGCTACGCTCAGAGATCTCAAGACGGTGTTATGGTCGAGGGCCTACAGCGAGCAAGATACTACGCTCCTAAACCAAATCCTGCACGAGGACTTCCAACTTGTAGACGATAATGGAGACACCTACAGTAAGCAAGATGAAATGGAGTATATCGCCAATTACGGGCCATCTTATTCTGAGTTTGAATTTCAAATTGAACGGATCGATCTTTTCGAAAATGGCACTGCCATGGTTTCAGGGACGGGCATCATGAAAGGGGAAAACAGTGACGGTGTTTACATTACAAAGTACAAGTCTAGCAATGCATTCATCAAGGTAGAAGGCCAATGGAAAGCAATCAATAGCCACGTTAGCGGTGTGAAGGAAGAGACGTTTGGAGCTGCTCCCGAAGATTAGTTCATCTCCAATGCGCTATCAACCGCGTCGGTGATTTCCTGCATTTTTTGCTTTGTATAGCGTCCCCAAGTGGCGTAGACAATTTTACCCTCAGCATCCAATACGTAGAAGTACGGCACGTCCTTGCCATCGAAATTCAGGGCCTCCTTGTACTGATTGATCGTGCCTTTGTAAAAGAGTACGTTTGGTTGCATCCGCTCACTTACCGTTTTTTTCATTTTATTCATCACTTTTTTATAAGCGGGTCTCTTGGCTCCGGTAAACATTGGTACGAAATAGGCATTGATATCAAAAGAGAAGTCAAACGGTCCGGGATTTGGATTTTTGTAAATGAACTGGTTGTATATCGGTTCAAACCAGGTCTTTAAGTCATCCTCTGCTTTTTTGGAATATGCTAAACCAATCAATGCGTGCTTACCAGCAATGTCCTTTGGGAGGTTCACATTTTGATTCGTCAGGGACTCGGCCTCCATCTTTGGAAACGTACTCCCAATCTGTGCAGATAAGGACGAAAAAATGCAGATAATGGTGAATAAAGAGCAAAGAAGCTTCATGATGGTTCTTATTTTGTTTTTCTCTAACGAAGAAAATGAAATTCTCTTTTATGTGGTTAAAATTTTCTAATTTAATCCGAGAATAATCCTAAAATCATGCAAAAACTAACCAGCTACCTTGTTATCGTTATGCTCTTCACTGTTTCAGCCTTTGGCCAGGCACACCGTCAGGCCTATGCCGATGGACGAAAGGCTATCCAACTGAAAAAGTATGACATGGCCATCGATAATTTCAAGGAAGCCGTCCGGCTCAGCCCACAGTATAAGGACGCTTGGTTTTATCTAGGAAAGACGTACGATTATCTGAATCGTCACGAAGCGGCCATCGAGGCTTTTCGAGAGTTGGAGAAAATTGCGCCTAGTTACAATGTGAGCATCTACTACGATATAGCCAAGGCTTACATTGCGCTGGACAACTTAAGAGCTGCTCGTATTTATGTCAAACGCTACCTGGATCGTCTACCAAAGAATGCCAAGGCAACGACGGCGATTCACACAGCTATGAATCGGCTGCGATACATTGATATTAGCGCAGAGCTTAGAGATGAAGAATATAACACTACCGAACCTACACCGATTGCAGCCTTGAACAGCATCTCCGGTGATTACATGCCACAGGTAAATCCCACCGGCAGTAAGCTCTACTTTACCAGTGTGCGAAAAGGGGGATTTGACTTTAGGGATGAAAGCAGCGGACCCAATGATTGGGGGGAGGATATTTATTCGTCCACATTGGTGGATGAACAATGGAGTGCACCCGAATTACTACCTGCCCCCATCAATACAGATGGAAATGATTTTGGATCTGCTTTTGCCGGTGATGGGCAAACGATGGTCTTTGTGCGATGTGATGCATCGGACGGGTTGGGGAGCTGTGATTTGTACATTACCGAGCTTAAAGGTGACCAATGGAGTAAGCCAATCAATATGGGTAACGTGGTAAACACAGAGGAATGGGAAAGTCAACCTACGATCAATGCCGATGGAAATAAGATCATTTTTACCTCACGACGTGCAGGCGGTTATGGAGGGTCAGATTTGTACATGATCGAAAAAAATCACCTGGGACTTTGGGGAATAGCCCAGAATCTGGGAAGTACGGTCAATACTCCTTTTAGTGAGAACAGCCCATTCCTGGCCGCAGACGGTAAAACGCTGTATTATTCTTCTTCTGGACATCCGGGGATGGGTGGAGCGGATATTTTCTACACGGTCTATGAGGAGGGGCGCTGGAGTACACCAAAAAATTTAGGCCGACCCATCAACTCGGAAGGCAATGACACCAATTTCAGTATATCGGCGTCAGGAAATGCTTACTATGCGTCCTCAAGACTTGATCCAGACAATTTTGACATCTTCAAGGTGGAGCTGCCCGATGAACTCAAACCTAAACCCACCATTATCGTGCAAGGGATAGTTTCGAACTCCGAGACCGAAGATCCACTTGGAGCACTGTTATTGATCGAAGACCTGAATTCAGGCGAGCTCATTGCATCCAACAAGAGTAATGAGTTAAGTGGAGAGTACCTGGTGGTCTTACCGTCCGGAAGGGACTACTCCGTTTCTGTAAGCGCAGAAGGATTCTTTTTCTACTCACAGAGTTTTGAGTTACCAAAAGATACTGCTTACGCTGAGATCACGAACGATATAGTACTGGAGCCTATCAAGAAGGGCACCAAGGTGGTATTGAACAACATCTTCTTTGAAACAGGAAAGGCTGAGTTGAAACCAATTAGCTACGTTGAGTTGAGCAAGGCGGTGGAGTTGATGAATAACAACCCAGGTATGAAAATCGAGGTCGGAGGGCATACCGATAGTCAAGGAGCAGATGCAACCAATCTAAGCTTATCACAACGAAGAGCGCAAGCCGTGGTTGACTACATGGTATTAGCCGGGGTAGAAGCGGGTCGTCTGATCGCGAAAGGGTACGGTGAGTCACAGCCTATTGAGGACAATTCTACCAAAGAGGGCAGGGCAGCCAATCGAAGGACTGAATTTGTAATTGTTGAGTTTTAGGAACTCCTGTCCTGAAAGAGGTTGATTGAATCAATCATGCTTCTTCACACAACGGCAACTTAGCTTATGCTTGCTACCGATGGTCAGGTGATAGATTTCACCTGAGCCTTTGATCATGGTGATGATTCCAGCGGAGTTTTCACCTTTAAGCTCATTGTCCCACCAGTTTCCACTGACCGATATGTCTTTGAAAACATGACCCGGTTCAGCAAATCCGCCGTACAACATGTGCATGTCGCTACCTTGCCCTTCAATGAGGTGACTTCCGGCTTCATGTTTTCCACCGAAAAAGGTAAAGAGGTAGTTCCATTCCTCTATGGTTGGTACGTGCCAACCTTCCGGGCAGGCCTCATTTGCGGCTTGATAATTGTAGAGTCTTCCGAATTTCTCACAGTAGGCTTCAGTGTCTTTGTAACAGTAAGAACCGTCCACAACATACCTGGCATTTTCCGCAAACCAGGTCCGCTCGATGATCGCATCACCAAAACGCTTCTTGAAGGTAATCGTATTGTAAACTTCGCCATCTCGGGTGTCGGTAAACGTTCCCAACTCATGACCAAACTCTTCGGTACCTTGTGCTAGTACTACACTATATACCAAACTCAACAAGGTGATGCTCGCAATCCTTCTCATAAACAGTATTTTAAACGATAAACATAATGATTTCAGTGGAATCTTAGGAAAACTCTGCCTTGAGTATGCGATAAACCTCATGAACGGGTAGACCAACGACGTTATAAAACGACCCATGTATCCATTCTATGCCAATGAGTCCGATCCACTCCTGAATAGCATAGCTGCCGGCTTTGTCCAGAGGTTGAAACTCTTTGACGTACCTCTCTATCTCCGCAGACGCAAGATTGCTGAACTTTACTCTGGTAGAGGAGGAGAAGGCAATCTGTTTGAAAGGGTCACTAATGCACACACCGGTGACGACTTCGTGTACTTTGCCGGAAAGTAAGCCGATTGTTTGAATTGCTTCTGAGTGGTCTTTTGGTTTTCCAAGAATCTGATCATTGAAAATGACCACGGTATCTGCAGTAATGATTAGCTCGCTTTCGAAGTTCTTGCGGCTTGCCTGATTTTTTCCAATCGCTAAATACTCCGCGACATTTTCCGCAGGCATATCCGGAGGAAAGGTTTCTTCAAAGTCTGTTGTCTTTACCTCAAACGAGATTCCCGCATCCTGCAGCAATTGCTTTCTTCTGGGCGAACCGGAAGCGAGAATTACTTTAGCTGAAAGCTTCATCAAAGAAGGAGTTAAATTCGTTTTCTTTGATCGATCCGAATAAAAAGCCACAGATTACCTTGGGGTAGAAGTACGTGCTTTTTTGTGGAAGTGTATACCCACTGTAGCAGACCTTCTTCACAGTTTCTATTGCCATGTCTTTGGTGATGATGGCGCACTGCGCTTCATGATTGCTCACAGCATGTAGGCACTTGGCAAAGTTTCGCTCGAAAGAGATATTGCGACTTTCGCGCTGCCCTCTACCAGGGATTCCTAAACACTTTTCGATGATGAAATAATGTAGTACGGTCAAGTCAAGTTCGTTGATTTCCTTTGGAAACTTCCAGTCGATGGTGTCGATCATCTCAGGCTTTAGTCGAACTTTGTAGGCATTATCTCCGACCAGTAAGCCAAAAGCCCATCTTTTTCCAAGTATCACTTCATTGATATCGCTAGCCTCATCGATGGTTTTGATAAGGAAAAACGCGCTTAACTTTTGAAGCAATACTTCTTCACTAAAATTTTCAAGTCCTGAGATGACCCGATGCGTTGGCAGGATTCGCAAATCCTCCGCTTCGGTATTGGTAAAGTACATCATGTGATAGTTGTACCCTTCTCTACCTGTGTGCTCCGCATTTTGCGCTTCTCGCTGTTTCTTGTAAAGCAGTGAACCCTCGTACCGATGATGACCATCTGCTAGGATGATTTGCTTGTTCTTTAAGGTTTCCACAATGCGCTTTATGATTTTTGCATCGTGAATGACGGCAAAAACATCGCGCACTCCTTGGTAGTCCTCCGTCTCATACAGCGGCTGAAGCATGGCATTGTCCAGATACGCTTCGATTTCCTTGGTCGGGTCTGTATACAATCCATGCGTAGGGCTAACATTCATTTGGGTTTTATCCAAAATGCTGATTCGATCATTGACAGAAAAGGGCATAGTGTTCTCATGGCGCAAAAGCACTTTTTCATCCCAGTCGTAAATTTTAAGATTTGCAATAAAACCCTTTCGGATAAGTTCTGTAGTTGATCCGGGTAAAGTAAAGTACTGGTAATAGACGTAAATGCCGGGAAGCTGATCTTGAACAATTGCACCGTCCTTTTTCCATGAGATCAGTTTTCTGGAAGCGCTAATGCTCGCATCTTCTCCCTCTGGAACTGATATATGAATGCTATTGTATGGTTCTTCGTACAAATGCCTGCGTTGTTTTTCAGATACCACGTCAAAGAGTGGGGAAACAAGCGTATCTATTTTTTGCTGCAACGCTGGACGATACCTCCAGGCCCGTAGGGGTTTGATTTCTGCCATTTAAGATCTGGCTCGCTCTTTCCATTTGCTGATGGAAGAGGAGACGGTTGGGTTATGAATAATAGGTTTGTTTTTTTTCAAAGCCTCATTGGCGACCAAAGCGGCAACCGTAGCTACTTCATCTGAGAGTTCTGTTGCCAAAACCTCAGGCGTGAAATGGGATTCCACGAACTTTGTGGTGAATGTGCCGTCGATGAATTCAGGATGCTGGAGCACAAAATCACAGAAGGGAAGTGTAGTTTCGACGCCAATGATTTTGTATTCGTAGATCGCTCTTCGCATCCGGGCGATCGCTTCCGTCCGGTCTTTACCATAGGTGATGAGTTTTGCAATCATTGGATCGTAGTAAATGGATACTTCTTGCCCTTCCTCATATCCGTCATCTACGCGGATTCCCGCACCTTGTGGTCTAACATATTTTTGGAGCTTTCCCGTGTCCGGCAAAAAATTGTTCTTAGGATCCTCTGCGTAAACCCGCACTTCCAGGCTGTGACCTTGAATGGTTAAGTCTTCTTGTTTCCAACTCAATTCCTGATTGTTGGCAATGTCGATTTGCGCTTTCACCAGGTCAACCCCCGTGATTAACTCCGTGACCGGATGTTCTACCTGGAGCCGTGTATTCATTTCCAGGAAGTAAAAGTCCAGATTTTCATCTGCTATGAACTCTACGGTGCCTGCGCCAAAGTAGTCGCATGACTTCGCTACGTTTACCGCTGCTTCACCAATTTCTTTTCGTCGCTCGGGGCTAAGAAGCGCTGAAGGTGCTTCTTCAACCACTTTTTGATGCCGTCGTTGGATGCTACACTCGCGTTCAAAAAGATGGATGATATTTCCGTGCTGATCACCCAGCACCTGCACTTCAATGTGTTTAGGTGAAGCGATAAACTTCTCAATGAAAACCTCATCATTTCCGAACGAATTTCGCGCTTCACTCATCGCGCGATCCATTTGCTCCTCGAAGTCTTTAGGGTCATGTACGATGCGCATCCCTTTTCCACCGCCACCTGCGCTGGCTTTGATCATTACAGGGTAGCCAATCTCGTTAGCGACGGCCTTTGCTTTGGGGACATCGTTGATAGGCTCGTCCATGCCTGGAACAAGTGGCACACCGAATTCCTTCACGGTTTGCTTAGACGTCAGTTTGTCTCCCATGATGCGGATTGCATGGGGGCTAGGGCCAATGAAGGTAAGTCCTTCACGCGCAACACGTTCGGCAAAGGAGGCATTTTCGGATAAAAAACCATACCCGGGATGTATGGCGTCTGCACCCGTTTTCTTGCACGCCGCTATTATCTTATCCTGATCTAAGTAGGATTCAGAGGCGGGAGCCGGCCCTATGTTTATGGCCTCGTCTGCATAGGCAGCATGGGGTAAAAGTTTATCTGCCTCACTGTAAACTGCGACGGTTGGGATACCTAGTTCTCGTGCGGATCTCATCACTCGGATGGCTATTTCACCTCGATTGGCTACCAGTATTTTGCGTATTGGCATAGTAATTCTTTTGGATGCACAAGTTTATTGAAATCCTAACTATTAGAAAGTTCTTCATTCAGACTAAATTTGCTTTTTTGTTTCGAAAAGTGAGATCAGTTTAATGGATTTATTTGAAAAGCTACTTAGTGATGAAGGTGCCCTAGGGCAATATTCTTTTCTTGACAGGGATGTCAATTACTACTTCTTTCCCAAGTTGGAGGGAGAGATCCAACCTAGAATGAAATTCAAGGGCAAGGAGGTACTTGCCTGGAGTTTAAATAATTATTTGGGCCTTGCGAATCATCCGGAGATTCGCAAAGTAGATGCAGACGCAGCCAGTGATTGGGGGCTCGGCTATCCGATGGGTGCTCGTATGATGACTGGAAATTCCGATCATCATGATCAACTTGAGCAAGAACTTGCCGATTTCGTAGGTAAACCTACGGGGATGCTACTCAATTATGGGTACCAGGGGATCATGTCAGTAATCGATGCATTGGTAGATCGAAAAGACGTAGTGGTGTACGATGCTGAATGTCATGCGTGTATCATTGATGCATTGAGGATGCACATTGGGAAGCGATATGTGTTCCCTCACAATGACATGGAAAATTGCGAAAAGCAGCTTCAGCGAGCCACAAAACTAGCAGATGAGCAGGGCGGAGGCGTATTGGTCATTACGGAAGGTGTTTTCGGCATGACGGGCAATACCGGAGATTTAGCTGGAATTGCCGCGTTGAAGAAGAAATACGAATTCAAGCTGTTGGTGGATGATGCTCACGGATTCGGAACCATGGGCGAGACCGGTGCCGGAACAGGTGAGTTCTGCGGTGTACAGGATGAGATAGACGTGTATTTTTCTACGTTTGCAAAATCCATGGCAAGCATTGGCGCATTCATAGCAGGCCCTACCAAGGTGATCAATCACCTTCGGTACAAAGTGAGATCTCAGATTTTTGCAAAGTCATTGCCAATGCCGTTGGTGATTGGAGGCTTGAAACGATTGGAGATGCTCAGAACAATGCCTGAATTGCGAGATAAGCTGTGGACCATTGTCAACGCCATCCAGGGAGGGTTTAAAGAGCGTGGATTTAACATTGGAACGACCAATTCTCCGGTAACACCTGTGGTGTTGAAGGGAGATGTACTCGAAGCTTGTAATATGGTGATTGATCTACGAGAGAACTACCATATCTTCTGCTCGATGGTAGTGTATCCTGTGGTGCCAAAAGGAATGGTAATACTTCGGATCATTCCAACAGCAATGCACAGTTTAGAAGACGTTGAATTGACACTCAATGCATTCGAGGCGATCAAAAGTAAATTGGATGAGGGGGTCTATAAAGAGGCTGGAGTCGAAGGTGCTTTGCTCGCAAAAACGTAACTTTTACCGCCATTTGGACGGATTATTAACTTAATTGGCTATATTGCCACCACTTTAAAATTATAACGATAACCTTAATTACCGTAATAACATGAAAAGATTTAATGAACTAAAATCTATGGTAGATTCTCTTGAAGGAGATTTTGAAAAATTTTATGATAAAGGAAATAACGCAGCCGGAACCCGCGTGAGAAAAGGAATGCAGGACCTTAAAAATTTGGCACAAGAGATCCGACTTGAAGTTCAGGATATCAAGAACAAGGGATAGTCCCCGATCCGAATCTAAAAACAACAAGAAATTAGGGAGTCAAAAATTGACTCCCTTTTTTTTGCTCTTTTTTGCCGTGCTTGAACTGTAAATTGTACGGTTTGTTGAGATCTGCCTTTACATTCTAGAAATGTTTAAGGGTTTCCGAAAAATCCCAGCAGAAGCAAAAGATGCTGAGTCGAGACTCAGCATGACTAAGAGAACGGATTGTCACCCTGAACCTACCAACGGCAGGCAGGTTTATTTCAGGGTCTTCGGAAAATTCCAAC